>JAJYBW010000043.1 GCA_021778815.1 Acidobacteriota bacterium
GACGGGGAGGTTGCCCTGGAAGGGACCGAGAGGAGAACCGGGATCATCCAGCCGCAAGGGCAGGCGCAGGCCGTGATTGCAACGATCATGCAACTGCAAGCTCAAATCTCCGCCAGCGAAGTGGAGTTGGGCTCACTTCGCACCTCCGCCACAGATCAGAATCCTGAAGTCATTACCCTGCAATCTCAGATTGCTGCCTTGCGAGCGCAGCTTGCGGATTTTGAAAAAGGCCACAGGGAATCCGCATCGATCCAGGGAAATATCCTGACCCCGACCTCCCAAGTGCCGGCCGCGAGCCTGGAATACCTTCGCCGCATGCGAGATGTTCGCTATCAGGAAACGCTGTTTGAATTCATGACCCGACAGTACGAGATGGCGAAGGTCGACGAGGCCAAGCAGGCCCAGATGATTCAAGTGATTGATCCTGCGTTGGTCCCCGAGAGGCGCTCCTGGCCTCCGCGGACGCTGCTGACTCTGCTGGCCTTTTTTCTGGCTGCTATAGGTGCCAGCTTCTGGGTCATTCTGCAAGCAGCTTATGAACATCGAATGGAAAATCCTGAGGACGCCGGCAAGATGAACCAATTGCGCCAGCTGTTGCGAATTCGCGGCGATTATACCTAATGAGGATGCTACTTATGTTTACTTCTACTATTCAGGCGATTACTAACGACTACGAGCGTTATGTTTCAATTTAATAAAATCGGTAATAAAGTCGCCATTTGATCATAGAATGTCCTTGAATCGTAGTTGACGCAAGGTGTAGAGTTAGCCAACAACAATTCGTTTCGATAGATGTTTTCGAACCGCCCCCCGTCCATCGGCGGTTCATCGCTCCACATGTAGGTCTTCGCACTTTGCATTAAGGACGGCGGTATTTCAGCGATCAATGTGCCGATGATCGTGAGGCGGACGCCAGCTGATCCCAAAAAGTGGTGCCTCCAGTTGGAGGCGCAGTGGTCTAAATTTAATGGAGTCTTAAACAAACAAGAACGTCTGTTCGATGAATATGGAGATCACAGACTGTGAGTAGCGAACCATACCTTCCCTCTTCGCCGAAATATGTTGCCGGAATGCCTTCACCGGTCAGGCAAGGAGGCATTCCATGGCTGGTTCCGAACGCTAGACCCGCAGAGATTGAAATTTCATTTCAACAGACAGTATTCTCTTCAAAGCCCAGTTCCTGGTGCGCCTCCGTTTGGAAGCGGGCGTTTGACTTGCTGTGCATCATCCCAGGGCTGATCGTCGTTTCTCCGCTGCTAGGAATGATTGCAATTGCGGTTCGCCTGACCTCTCCAGGACCGGTAATCTTTCGTCAAAAGCGCGTGGGACAGAATCGCAAGCTATTTACAATCTACAAATTTCGTACGATGGTGGAAAATTCTGAAGCGATCGGCCCGGGACATACCGCAAAAGGGGATCCAAGGATTACAGCCCTTGGGCGCGTTCTGCGACGGTTCAAGCTGGACGAACTTCCGCAACTGTACAACGTGTTGCGAGGAGAAATGAGTCTGGTCGGTCCGCGTCCAAAATTGCCTAATCATGACCCGGCTCCCATGGCATGTCGCCCAGGGGTCACGGGGGCAGCAACACTGGCATTTCGCCACGAAGCACGTATCTTGTCCCATGTACCTGCCGAGCGAATCGAAGGGTTCTACCAGCAGTACATCATTCCACATAAATTGACGCTGGATCGCGAATACATGGAGCGAGCGACGGTTTTGTCCGATATCAGCGTCCTGCTCGCCACTGTGCTGAGGGTGGGTGAGCACTTCACCCACGAGGACCTGGTGAGATCCAAATCTTCCCTCGCACTTTTGCGGGAGCCGGTTGGCCTGAATTCCGATACAACTAAGGATCGTTATTCCAATTGGGAATAACTCCTTGCGTTCCAATTCGACTCCTTCAACGAGCTCGACAATCCTGCTGACGGACACTCGCAACGGGGATCAAAGCGCGGTATCCACGGTCCCAACTCCGTAGCTCCCCCCTACATGCGCGCAACGACGTTGGCGCTGAATCCGCACAAAATTTCTGTGAGCTTCTAGTTAGCCTCCTCATCAAAACAGACTGCGACTTTGCCGCAGCGGCCGGATGCCATTACTGCGTAGGCCTCTGCGACGCGATCGAGCGGAAAGCGATGCGTGACGAGACCTGAAGGGAAAAGCTCCCAGCGCACCAGACGCTCCACCAATTCTTCCATTCTCCAGATCGATGTCACCCAGGAGCCGTAAATGGTCTTCTGCTCATGCATCAGATCTGCTGACGGCTGAAATTGAACCGTTCCTCCTTCGCCAAGAAAAACGATCCGACCCCAGCGCCGAGTGGCACGGATCGCAGCCGTCCTCGCATCGGGATGACCGGAACATTCAACAGCTCGTTCTACTCCACGGCCTGAAGTTAGCGCCAATATTTCTGCAACGTTGTTCGACCCTGACAGAATCACTTCGTCGCACAAGCGAAGCGCGCGAACCAGCTGCAGGCGATCCGGCAGCACATCGATTCCGAAGATACGGTGTGCACCCAGCTTGCGGCAGAGCGCCGCAGTTGCCATACCGACCGGGCCGAGCCCGGTGATGAGCACGGCATCGCTTCCGCTGATGCCAATTTTCTGCAGACCTTCATATGCGGTGCCGAAGCCACAGGCAACCTGCGCTCCATCGGTATAGGAGAGCGCGCCCGGTAGCGACACGAGGTCCTTCTCTTCTGCAAGGAGATAATCTGCCATACCGCCGTCCCGCTGCCACCCATAGGCTCGGCGGTACTTCTCGCTGGTGCAGGAAATCATGTAACCACGGCGACAGTCATTACACAGACCGCATCCAGAAATGTGATAGACAATGACACGATCGCCAACCGTAAAGCGGCGGCAACCCGGTCCTGTTTGCACGATCTGCCCGCAAGGCTCGTGCCCGGCGATGACTCCCTAGTACCCTTCGGGCCCTTTACCCAGGTGCTCGCGATAGATGGCGCGAATGTCCGAACCGCAGATGGTAGAAGACTTCATGCGCAGCAGCACCTGGCCCCAACCTGGCTCCGGCACGGCATAGGATCGAATTTCCACGGTGCTGTTGCCAGGAAGAACAGCTCCCTGCATTTCATCTCCCGCCTTTACGTGCCTGTCACTCGTAAACATTCCTTTTGTCCTTGTCAAGCTGGGGTAATGATTCCATTCTCATCCCAAAGGTCGTGCCATGACTGGTTTTGCTTCCACAAAAAAACCTGGCCCTTGATCAATCGGCATCTGCGGTCCGATGTGGCAATTCTCTCCATCTCTTGCGGAGTGAGCGGATCTTCCACGACTGCACGCAGATTCGCTGCATAGTTGCGCGGATTGACGGAAAACGGAATCACGACTTCACCTCGCTGGACTCCCCATTTCAGGCAAACTTCAGCGGCATGTACGTGATGATTTTCCGCAACCGTGCGAATCATGGAATCGTCGAGCGGAGAAGTATCCGACGGAGTCCGATCTCTCTCTGGTCGGCCGGGAGAACCGAGGGGACAATAGCCGATAGGCTGAATCTGTTTCTTCAGAAGATAGTGCAGAAATTCAGGCTGCTGAAAGTGGGGATGTAACTCCATCTCATTGCAGGCGGGTCGCACGCGAGCATCCCTGAGCAGAAGTTCAAGTTTCGGAATCGTCATATTCGAAGTTCCGATGTGACGAACCAATCCATCGGAAACCAGTCTCTCCATCGCACCCCAGGTTTCCATGAACTGCGAGTGAATATACGGACGAGCCTGTGGACTTCGTGTATCGACATCACAGCCGGGCGGATGATAGTTGGGATATGGCCAGTGGACGAGATAGAGGTCGAGATAGTCGACCTGAAGATCGCGAAGCGACTGCTTGCATGAGGACTCAACATCCCGCGGAGCATGCTTGTCGTTCCACAGCTTGGAGGTGATCCAGAACTGGTCGCGCGACGCAATCTGGCTGCAAGCGGTGTAGAGCGCCTCGCCAATGGGGGCTTCATTGCCATAGACGGAGGCGCAGTCGAACTGGCGATAGCCAACCCTCGCGGCATCGATCACCGCAGCAGCAACCTCGACTGCACTGACCTTGTCGGAGCCAAAGGTACCCATGCCGATCACGGGAATCTGAGCGCCGCTTGCGAGGGTGCGACGGGGGACTCGAGCAGGATCAATCGAAGATTGCAGCTTCGTCATTCCGAGCAGGACCTCCAATTTATTTTCGGACGGCAAGGTTGTCACGATTCACTGTCCGGTGCCTACTCTCCCATCCCGCAGGTGGCCGCTTGATCGACGTCTGCCGGCCGGAGTTGCGGATTCGCAATCATGTCGGATGCCGAAGAGCATACCGCCGGAACCACTTTGAAGTTGTCCCACGCCAGCCGGTAGTTTCTGGTCGGCAGATTGTGAGCGGCGGCGAACTGGTTGCGTGCAGCAGCGATTGCGTTCACCCACTGCCCAAATGGCAGAAGTTTTTCGCGATAGACAAGGTAGGACATATCTGTTGTTCGATCAGGAAGATGATCTTTCACGTCATTCAATTCATGCAGAAATCGACGGCCATTCGCTTCTTCAACGCGCGGGAACCATCGCTCGTCCCACGTTGCAACGGAATTCTTCAAAACCTCGTTACGCCGCTGCCAGATGGAGGTTGCGGTGTCCAGCGCGCTATCGACTTCACTGAGCGCCTGCTTTGGATCTTTGTCGTTCGCTTGAGACGCGGATGCGAGATCGATATCCATGCGATGGATTCCCGCAATCATGGAAAGATTCTGCCGGCATAGATCTGCGATTGTCAGGTAGACCTGTAAGTTATATCGGTTAAATTGCGCTCGCTGAATATTCTCATGAAGCAGCCCAAGTAGCACCTGGTTCTGCTGCTCAGCGTGCAAGGCTAGAGCAATGCGTCGGGAATTTTCTTTGGACCAGGTCGATGAATAATTCAAACCGCCGTCCGGCACAGGAGGCAGTGGAAGTGTCTGATCATGAGCTGGATGTGGTGGATTGAAGATGGCATATGACGATCCCCATATCGGTTTCCTTGCTTTCGATTCCATCGGTTCCCAACTATCATTCCAGGATTGCGCCTGCTCGCTCATCAACTGATATACGCGGTCCATGTTGACGATTTTGCTGCCATAGAACAGCGAATAGAACGTACTCGACAATTCCGAAGCACTCGGCAATCCCGGATGCCAACCCGCAGCGGCGCCGGCAACGTACCCTAACCAGAAAGTCTCCGGGTTCACGCCCTCATCCGCCCAGCCCGCGTCCACTTCGCCGATCAGGCTTGTATTCACACGGGACGAGTCGAAGGAGATTTTCTTCATGATGTCGTCAACTCTGGGTAAACCAGGATTGTCTTCGAACTCGTCATTCGATGCGCCGTGCAGTCGATCGCTTTTGGGAAGGATGAAATAGTCGGGAAAAAGTTTCTCCTCGCCTACCGTCGACGTGAAAATCATTTGACGAATGCCGCGTTGATGGAACGCTTTGTCATAGGCGGGGCCATAGACTTCGCCATTGATGACATACGGTGGCAGAGACGCCAGATCACCCGGCTTCATGGGATACTCGCCCCAGAAAATCACATTTCGACCATGATCGTGCAGATAGCCACCCGACTTATCTACAAAATTGGCAAACACTTTTCCTACAGAGCCTAACTGATTTGCCAAGCCTGCTTCATTACATTGCGCATTATGGGCGAGGCCTAGATAATAGGGTTCGTCAGTCGATAAGTAAAAGTAATTCACTCCCTTGTTGGCGTCGAGTAAGTCCTGATACATGCCTTCCAGAAGCTTGTAGGAAGCTGGATTTGTGGAGCAGATTTCATAGTTACTGTCTGGATATTCGCGCAACTTTTCGTATTCCGGGTGCTTCAGAATGAAGGCAATGTGAGCCGGTCCGTCCAAATAAGGAATTAACTGAATGTGATAGCGCAGACCATAGTTTGTCAGATCCTGCAATTCCGCAGGGGTCAATGCATAGGGCTCTACTACCGCTGGAGCACTCTTGTATTGAAAGTGGCCGTTGAGCTTGATCGCAAATCCATTGATTTTATAAAACGCGGCCTGTCGCAGATCGCGCTTTAACTCGTCTACATGCTCAAGATGATGATTGTCGTCCCAATAAATATGCCGAAGTTGCATATCCGGCCAGTCGACAATGGTTCCTTCCGGGAACCAAAGCGTTCCCATATCGCGACGCAGCAACTGGACCAGGGTTTCAACTCCGTAAAACAGTCCGGTTGAGGCGTTCGCCGTTATCGTGATGGCTGCCTTATGCAGATCGATCCGATATGCCTGGTCCTCGAGAGGCTTTTTGTTGGAATCCACGGTAGCACCAATCGAGACGCTACCTGGCTGGATGCGCAGCGTGAGGGTTCCACCTGCCGCTCCCCCCGAACCTAGCCGTATGTTGAATCTACTGGCTAGATTTTCGCGAAGAGTTTCTACCGCAACGTCGTCCTTGGCTACGCCCGTGGCAAGCTTCAACTGCCACGATTGATTGAAGGCGAGGTCAGAAGCTTCCAGAGAAACCTTTTGCGGCTCGGGAGTCACCGTGAAACCGCGAGCAAATAGTGGTGAGACAGTCTGTGTGTATCCCAATGAACAACACGCGCCGGCAATTGCCGCGATAACCCAAGCCCTCATTTGTATCTCCTCCAGCAGCGTTTATTAGGCATGCTTCCGGCACCGTCGCGCTGGATCTGCCAATACGCCTTTGATCTTCCCTGCGATGCGAGTCCTAGACTTACAGCAAAGATAGCGGTCTGCCTCTCGACCTTATAGCTAACTTACCAAAGAAGGTTTAGAGCTACTTGGAGTTGTCGACCCGTCTGCGCGATTGTTGATTGAATCTGACCGAACGCCGAACCAGCGTTTGTGTATGGCTTCGAGTTTACGACTACGCCTCTACGGTCGCATCGAGGCTTGACTTGCCGATTGCTTGGTCGGCATGTAGTTGCCAAACCATTCAATGGCTCGCTCCAACACATCACGCTCGTCGCTTGGATTTGAGAACCCGTGTCCCTCATCCGGATAAACGACGAGCTTCACAGGGACGTGCATGGTGTTCAGAGCGTGCCACATTTCAAAGGACTGGGGCGCCGGGCATTCCCCGTCGCGGTCCCCCACGACGATCAGCATCGGAGTCTTTGCATTCTTGATGTAGTTGATCGCGGAGCTTTTTGCGTAAACCGCTGGGTCGTCATATACACTGGCGCCGAAGTAGGGAATCATCCATTGGTCAATGGAATTCTCCCCGTAATAGCTTTTCCAGTCGGAGATACCTGCACCGGCAACGGCCGCCCGGAAGCGATTTGTCTGAGTGACAGCAAACATTGTCATAAAGCCGCCATAGCTCCAACCGGTAATGCCAATACGATCGGGGTCAATGGGGAATTTCTTCGTCACAACATCGACTCCGGCAAGCAAGTCACGCAGATCTCCGTAGCCAAAATCCTTGCGATTGGCGGCCGTAAAGGCTTCCCCCTCGCCATAGCTGCCCCGCGGATTTGGCATCAACATGAAATAGTTCAGCGTCGAAAATGCAATTGGCGGATTGTAGGCGGAGCTCGGCCAATGAGACAGCGTCTGGTTTGCCGGTCCTCCGTGAACCCACAGAATGAGTGGGTATTTTTTCTGCGGATCGTAATTCTTGGGATAGATGAGCCAACCCTGGACACGAAAACCCTCGTTGTTCCAAGTCACGCTCTCGCTTCGACCCCAGTCACGATGTAAGCCGTCGTTCAGGTGCGAAATTTGGGAGAGCTTATTCAGCGGGCCGGCCCATACTTCGGGCGGCTCGTTGAAATTGGATTTGACGAGTGCAGCCAAGGGAATTTCGCCGCCGGTGGTGGAAAAAGACACGCTCAGGCGCTGAACGCCAGCGCCGATAGTCGCGGGGAATGTGACTTGATCGTGTATTTTCTCGGAACCGGTCACCGGATCGATCATGCTGAATCGGCACTGTCCGTCGACAACCTCCGTAAATCCGAGGTTGCGGTTGTCGATCCAGTGTAGCCAAGCCGGGCTCGCCTTGCGCCCTGGGGTCAAACTCCGAATATGTCCGCCTGCGGCAGAGACGATATAAATATCGCCACCGGATTCCCCGTAATCACTCATCAGGCCGCCGATGAACACAATGCTCTTACCGTCAGGAGACCATTGCGGCTCAGCTATCTGCATATTTGGTTTTAGGATGGGTCGCGGAGTGCCGTTCGCCATGGACTGAACGTACAGTTGCGCAACCCACCAATTGTCCTCACCCGGGGGCGGCGCGGCGACGTAGGCCAGATCTTTTGAGCTTGGAGACCAGTCATAGTCGTAAATATGCAGATTTGACGGAGTCACCTGAATGACCTGCGGCATTCCTGGGTCCTTCGCGGAAACATCGATAACCGCGACCCTCTGAATCTCTGCCAAAGTTTTAGCACTGATGACGCCCACCGCGGGTTTCATCGCAGCCAAGGCGCCGGGCGGCCGAGTTGCATTCTCAACAAACAGAAAAGCAAGCTTGCTGCCATCGGGCGACCACGTCAGGTTGTGAATAGTGCCCTTCACAGAGGTCAACTGCCGGGGCACCGCAACTTGGATTGCAGTGTCCGTTGAGTTTGAATCTATCTCGGTAACAAAGACCTGCAACTGACCCGGCGTCGCGCAGTCGGACGTAAACGCGAACCTTTTGCTGTCCGGCGACCATGCAATGTTGCTTTCTCTGCACGTGCGTTCAATTTGCGGGTTTGAATTCGGCACTGAAATCATTTGCGGCGACGCATCGTTGCTATTCAACGAACGAAGACTGATGCGTTCGCCCGTATTCGCCGCGGGGGCAACCCAGGCAACAATCCGACCATCCGGGGATATCGCAGCCTGGCGCGGTGCGAGTGTATGACTGAGATCCTGTAGAAGATTGGTGATGACGTGGTGTTGTACGGGCTCGGCGTCATTAGTAACAGCCTGTGCCGCGATCGGTCCAGGGTGGGCGAACACACACAGCGCGTAGGTTATGGCTGCAACGGCAATGGCTCGAAACGGGAGAATTCGCAAATGGGGCATCATCGAGCGATATCCTATCACCTGGGCGGTAGCAGTCACGCACGAGAATCGATCGATTCCGTGGCAGCTAGATTACCCGACGACGTTGAAGCGCGCCATTCTTCCTGCGACTCGCGTTACAAGCTGCCCGTCAGACTCCACGCATACAACACACCGTCGACACCGGTGACGACATATTGGGTTCCATCCAGTTGATACGTCATGGGAGCGGCGTAGTCGACCAATCCTCCAGGCCGCGTGTGCCATAGCGCGTGGCCGGTTGCGGGGTCCAGCGCCAACAGATTGCCGGACGCATCCGCGGTGAATAGCAGGTGTCCTGCTGTGGTCAGGACGCTTGCGCCTCCAAGGCCTTGGCCGCTGTCTCTTTGCCAACGGATTTTCCCGGTCTGATAGTCCAAGGCCAACAGTACGGAACTCGCGACCAAGGGAACCGTGCCGCCACCCTGGTGGTCCGTTGGGCGACCGCCGGGACTGAGATACCACATGCTATCGCCGCGCCACGCATTGAAGTAGAACAGGCCTGTCTGCGGATCGAAGCTGGGCGACATCCAGCTGGTTCCGCCGTCCTCGGCAAGTTTGATCAAGGTGCCATCCAGCTGCGGCTCCTTTGCCGGATTTGGAATTGGACTCCCGTTGCTATCGATGCCCTTCGCCCAGTTCGCGGTGCTGAACGGCACGGTCAGCAGATTTTTTCCCGTCGCGCGGTCGAGTAGAAAAAAGTAGCCATTTCGGCTTGCCTGCGCCAGCAACTTGCGCGGCTTGCCATGGAACGGTGCATCGATGAGAACCGGAGTTTCCACCGCATCCCAATCATGTGTGTCGTGCGGGGAGGGCTGAAAGTACCAGACGATCTTTCCCGAATCCGCGTTGAGCGCGAGGATGGAACAGGTATACAGATTGGCTCCCGCGCGCCCGGCGCCTGCCAACACAGGATGCGGATTGCCAGTTCCCCAGTAGATCAAGTTCAACTCTGGATCATATGTGCCGGTAAACCACGCTGGGCCACCGCCGTTGAGCCTAGCCTGTTCGTTCGGCCAGGTTCGCGCCTCCGGCGTGCCTGCCTTCGGAACCGTGAAGGTCTTCCAAACGATTTTTCCAGTTTCCCAATCCAGGGCTTCAACAAAATGAGGCACGTTCGCCGAATCGCCAGAGGTGCCGAGAACGACCAGCCCTTTTACGATCAATGGCGCCACGCTAATGTAGTAGCCGAACTTGACGTCTGCGACGGTGTCTTCCCAGATCTTCTTCCCATTGCGGGCATCAAGACAAAAGAAATGCGCGTCCGTAGTTCCGAAGTAGACTCTGCCCCTGTAGAAAGCCACACCGCGTTGCCCAAGATCGTCGCCTTCTGCCTCGCGACGAAATTGCCAAATTTGTTCCCCAGTTTTCGCATCGATCGCCCATACCCGATTGGGCACCGCGAAATAAAGAATTCCATCGATCTCCAGAGGCGTCGATTTGAGTGCAGCTGCGTGGGTTTGAAAGGCCCACGCCAGCTTTAATGAGTGAACGTTCGTCTGGTTAATCTGCGTCAAGGGGCTGAACCGTCGGCCAGAATAGTCGCCATTGAATGTAGGCCACGAACCAGTCACGGAGGGAATGGAATCCGTGAGGGTGGAGTTCTGCGCCGGCAGGCAGCTCGCGCTGGCCAGTAGCAGAAGGGCCATGATCCTAGTGCTACTTGAGCGTTTCAAGATATGCAAAAACGTCATGAATGTCCTTGTCCGTGTATTTGCTGAGTAACTGCAGATGTCCCGCCAGCGGATCGTGCACCTGCACCTTCACTTGCTGCAATGGCCAGGAACGATACCATCCGTCCTGATCCAGGATGGCTACATAGAAGGCGTCCAGATGAAGCAGCTTGCCGTGAAACTGTTTGCCCGAGTTCAACGAGACCATGGCAGTGACGGAATCGCGCGGCGGATACAGGAATCGTGCTTCCAGATCAGCGGGCGAATATTTCTTCGCGATCCCGGCGAGATCTTCTGTGCGCGAGTGACAAGTCATGCACTTCCCTGCTCCATAAAAATATTGCTTGCCCGCTTCGGCATTTCCCGTCAGCAACTGCTGCAGTGAATATCCATTGGCAAGCCCTTCCGAAGACACCACGCTGGCGAGCGCTACACGAGCATGCAGGAAGGCGACGATGTCAGAGATTTCCGCGGAGTTCATCAACGGAAATGCGGGCATACCTTTGTCGGCGCGTCCGTCCTGAATTACAGGCGCAATCAGATCCCCATGCTCATCGTGGCGCACAAGCGAAGACTGGACCAGGTTGGGACCCACACCTCCCATGGCCTCAGTACCATGACAGATCGCGCATGATTGCCGGTAGTCCGCCTGGCCGCGCTGGACATTTTCGTGCTTCATCAGGTCAGTTTGCGCCGGCGAGCGAATCGCAAACGCGAAGATGCAGACGAAATAGAACAGGTGCAAGGAATGCGTCGAAGTAGCTCGCATGGATTTCCAGTCAGTCATGATTTTTCGATATTCCACAGGGTTGATTGGCGGATTGACAAACCTTACAGCCGATGTTTCAACGATGGTCTGGAGAAGACTTACAAGCAGCTGTTACAGCAAAAGTCTCCAGGTAAGAAATTGCAATCCATCGTGGAAAGACCAGGAGAATCTCCCAACGGGCAAGCCCCAGATGGGCGACATTTAAATCCTCCAGTCAAGAATCACCTTGCCACAATTCCCAGTCTTCATCACTGCAAATCCCTTTTCATAGTCCTGCCAGGGAAAACGATGCGTGATCACCGGACGAATATCCAGACCCGATTCCAGCATCACCGTCATCTTGTACCAGGTTTCGTACATCTCACGGCCGTAGATGCCTTTCAACGTCAGCATGTTGAAGATCACACGATGCCAGTCGATCGCGATCTCCTGGCTCGGAATACCAAGCATCGCGATCTTGCCACCATGGCTCATGTTGGCCAGCATGTCGCGAAAGGCTGTCGGATTTCCGGACATCTCAAGCCCGACGTCAAAGCCCTCTGCCATGCCCAATTCTTTCTGGACTTCCGCGAGAGTCTTCTTGGTTGGATCGACGGCCATTGTGACGCCCATAGTTTTGGCGAGCTCCAGTCGAAACGGGTTCAGGTCAGTGATGACGATATGTCTCGCTCCGGCATGGCGCGCCACCGCTGCGGCCATCAGCCCGATGGGCCCAGCTCCTGTGATCAGCACATCCTCGCCGAGGACTGGAAAGGACAATGCAGTGTGGACCGCATTGCCGAAAGGATCGAAGATCGAAGCCACCTCCAGCGACACGTTCGGATGATGGCGCCAAATATTGCTCATCGGTAGCGAGATATATTCCGCGAAAGCTCCCGGCCGATTGACGCCTACGCCACGGATTTGCGCGCAAAGATGGCGACGCCCAGCCAGACAGTTGCGACAACGACCGCACACCACATGGCCTTCCCCGCTGACGATCATTCCGGGACGGAAGTCGGTGACGTTCGACCCGACCTCTTCAATCTCGCCGACAAACTCGTGCCCAATCACCGTGGGGACTTGAACTGTCGATCTCGCCCAACTATCCCACTCGTAAATATGCAGATCGGTTCCACAAATGCCGGCCATCTGAACCTTGATCAGGACATCGTTGATCCCAATCGACGGCTTCGGCACATCATCAACCCACAGACCACGCTCATCGCGGTTCTTCACCAGGGCCTTCATCGTGTTTTCTCCAGAGTGACGGGTCGCGCAGACTTTCTATTCTGCTCCGTTCTCAGCTTAATTGCGGGCACATATCGCGTAACTTCTTGTCCACTCTTCTTATCGAGCAGGCTAACACTGAATCGTGAAAAACGGTGGAACCGCGGCAGTCCTAGTGGCTCGCGATGCTACCGCGGAGCACGATAATGGATGCTTTGGGCAGGTCATAAAGAGTCTCCGGATTGACAGACGATACCGCAGACATCGCAATCGGGCCGTCAGGATCCGCGTGACCGCTGAATCGAAATCGATGCTGCTCACCCGAACTTCCGGTTGCATCCATAGGCTGCGATGCAGTCGGAGGAACGGGATCGGGGTACCATTGGTATTGCGCGGCGCCGAAAACCGCCCGGCTCACAGTGCCAGTGAGATATTGCGTCTTCCCAACCGCCGGATTCTTGAATTCAACCCTGACAAAATGGTCGTTGTATTCATCATTATTGACCAACATGATTGACCACAATCCATCGGGCCGGTGTACGGCATAAGCTGTGACCAAACTCCGCCCCTGTGGATCCTTTACATCGCTGGCAACACGATAGAGTTGGTGCGTGGCATCAACGGGCTGCACCCACTGT
>JAJYBW010000044.1 GCA_021778815.1 Acidobacteriota bacterium
ATACCGTTGCGTGTTCCGGCAACCTTAAAGTCCATGTCGCCGTAGTGATCTTCAGCTCCGGCAATGTCGGTCAGGATGGCGTAGTTCTCGCCCTCTTTGACGAGGCCCATCGCAATTCCAGCAACGGACGACTTCAAGGGGATGCCGGCGTGCATCAGCGCCAGACTGGCGCCGCACACACTTGCCATTGAAGACGAACCGTTTGATTCCAAAATGTCGGAGACGATGCGGACCGTATACGGTGACTCGGCTTCGCTCGGCAGGACGGCAGAAA
Source organism: Acidobacteriota bacterium (assembly GCA_021778815.1). Lineage (GTDB taxonomy): Bacteria > Acidobacteriota > Terriglobia > Terriglobales > Acidobacteriaceae > JAKAAZ01. Next base: position 275 of record JAJYBW010000044.1, read on the forward strand.
CGGCGCGTTCCGCCAAAGCTCCGTGGCCCACTTCGCGGCGACCAACGCCGGTCATACGTCCAACCTCTCCAACGGAAAACGGAGGAAAGTTATAGTGAAGCATGAATCTCTTCCGCTGCTCCCCTTCAAAGCTTTCCAGGCGCTGTGTGTCGTCCAACGTTCCCAGTGTCGCCGTCACCAGTGCCTGAGTCTCCCCACGGGTAAACAGGGCCGAACCATGCACACGCGGCAGCACGCCAACCTCGATCGAAATATCGCGAATCTCATCGAATTTGCGGCGGTCTGGACGAATGCGATCCTTGATGACCTGATCGCGGAAGATATTTTCGCGAAGCGACTCGTAGTACTTGGAGAGTTTTGCCGGCGCAGTTGGCTCATCCGCCGGTAGAGCCGCCTTCAGCTCATCCTTGATCTGCTTGACCAGCGCGTAGCTTTCAAACTTGGGATGCTTATGGGTGTCGAGCGCGTCCTTCAGGCGATCGCGCACCTTGGCATACAGCGAATCGTAGTAGGCCTGGTCAAATTCGACCGGCTTCACTTCGCGCTTCGGCTTCCCTGCTTTACTAACCAGCTCGGTAATGCCTGCGCAGATTTTCTTGATTTCCGTGTGGCCGAATTCAATGGCGTCGACGATGGAATCTTCGCTAACCTGCTTGGCTCCGGACTCAATCATCACGATGCCATCGGGTGTACCGACCACGGTGATGCTCATATCGCCGGCGCGAAGCTCAGCGTAGGAAGGATTGATGATGAATTGTCCATCCACGCGACCGACTCGAACCGCACCAACGGGACCACCGAACGGAATGTCCGATAGCGCCAGGGCGCACGCAGCGGCGTTGATGCCGATGATGTCGGGGTCGTTTTCCTTGTCCGCGGAAAAGACCAGTGCGATCACTTGTGTCTCGTTGCGGAAGCCTTCTGGGAATAAGGGGCGGATGGGTCGATCAATCTGACGGCAGGTAAGAATTTCGCGCTCGCTGGGTCGGCCTTCACGCTTGATAAAGCCGCCGGGGATGCGTCCGCCGGCGTAGGCATATTCACGGTAATCGACCGTGAGGGGGAAGAAATCAATACCCTCTCTGGGGTCGGGTGAAGCCACAGCGGTGGCCAGAACAACGGTGTCGCCCAGGGTTGCCACTACGGCTCCTGAAGCCTGCTTGGCCATGCGGCCAGTCTCAAAATTAAGTCGTTTGCCGCCGGCTAATTCGACGGTCACTTCATGTTTCATAGAATCCTCAAATCTTGCTGTATAGGGGCGTGGGTGCAGATGGGCGGGAACGTGGGGAAGTTGGCAGGCGGCGGTGAAAAGTGAAGGAATGTGTGCGCGGAAGCGGCCCTACAGAGCCAGTACTCTTCCGCGTCAATGCCGCAGTGCGTGGATCCAACCACGTTCGCAAACCTGAAATCTGCGGAACGTCGCTGCCGCTTACTTGCGGATGCCCAGTTTGCCAATGACTTCCCGGTAGCGATCAGTATCGTGGGTCTTCAAGTAATCCAGGAGACGGCGGCGATTGCTCACCATCATCAACAAGCCACGTCGCGATGCGTGGTCCTTATCATGGGCCTTGAAGTGTTCAGTCAGCTCCGTGATGCGCTCGCTCAGAATCGCGATCTGCACTTCGGGGCTTCCAGTATCGCTTGCATGGGTACGGAAGCGCTCAATTACGTCGGTTTTTTTTGCAGGTGCCAGCACAGTGTGGCTACTCCCTCTTCATTGTCGATTACACTGCATAAGTGTCTACTTAAGAATAACATGCTTTGTCGAAAGCTGACATCCAAACCTGCCGGATCGCCATCCTATGGCGTCATCTAAAATCTTGGTTATGGACACTCGCCCCCTCATCACGCTGACCACCGATTTCGGCCTGAGTGACCCCTTCGTCGGCGTCATGAAGGGGGTCATCGCGGGAATCTGCCCTTCGGCGAACGTCATCGATATCACCCATGGAGTCAAGGAGTTTGATGTCCTGGAGGGCGCGCTGGCCATCTGGCAAGCCTGGCGTTACTTCCCTGCCGGAGCAATTCACACCATCGTTGTCGATCCGGGTGTAGGATCCAGTCGCCTACCGGTTCTCTGCCGAATGGAGAATGCCTGGTTCATTGCGCCAGATAACGGCGTACTCACACTAGTGGAGCGCGACGTGCGTCGACGCGGCGGGTCAGCTTCCTACCGCTCCATTGAAAATCGAGAATACATGCTTCCTGCGCAAAGCAATACATTTCACGGCCGCGACATTTTTGCGCCGGCGGCCGCACACCTGGCCGCCCAAGTCGAACGCGGACAGGTGCAGTCGGAAGCCTTCGGACAGAAGATCGAATGCCTCATCCAACTCGACGTGCCCGAACCGGTCCACAGCCCGGACGGGTCCATCGAAGGCGTCATCCTGAAATGCGATCGCTTCGGCAATCTACTCACGAATCTGGCCTCTGGAGACGTGCCCGCAGCCCGAACCAATCTTGCAATCGAGCTTGGAAGCCGGCGGATTACTCGCTTCTGCCGCTACTATGCCGAGGCCCCCAAGGGCGAATTGTTCGCCATCATGGGCAGCTCAGGTCTTTTGGAGATAGCCGTCAATCAAGGTTCCGCGGAGCAGCAAACGGCAATTCTTGCAGGAACTAAATTTCGTTTGACCTAGCCGCTCCACCAGCATCTGCTCAGTGACGAACTGGGTCATGTCGCGCTTGTTGAATTCATCCACCTTGCTCTACCCTCTCCGAGGCCAAGTTGCTATTCTGCTGGGCTTTCGTCTGCAGACTCGCGAAGTGCCTCAACGTCGGCCATGTCCTGTGCCCGCCCGACCTTGAGCTTGTTCCGAATTACGTTCCCTTGAAATAACGTGCGCGGGGATTTCGCCGTCGACCAAACCTTCCATCCGATCCTGCCACGCTTCCTCGAAGTTGATTCCGTCGATGCGTTGTAGGATATCGATGCGCGTCGGCGGCTGGCCAATCTGAAACGCAGAACCTTGCTCATCATTGAAATCTGAGGGGCGGAATCCGTGTAGTGGGGCACCGTACGCGGCTAGGGCCATGTAGACGGCATGACTGTTGCGTTCATCTGCGCGAATGAAGATATCCAGGTCTTTTGTCGCCCGTGGTTCAGCGTAGACGCCAACGGCGTAGCCACCAACGACCAGGTAGTCAACCCCGTGTGCGTTGAACGCGAGTAAGAGTTCTTTCAGATCTTTGTTCATCATCCATCCGAACTCCCTTGAACGCGTACGCATCGACGCTGGCCTGCCAAACGGCAGACAGACGCTCCCCGACGGATAGCCCATGCCAATAACGGTATGTCTCTGCCCGCTGTTGCCGGGGATCGCTGACCTTGCGAATGGTCTTATCCATCTAGCGCCGCTCCACCAGCATCTGCTCGGTGACCAACTGCGTCATGTCGCGCTTCTCTAACCCATGCTCGCGCTTGTTGAACTCATCCACCTTGCTCGACCAGTTCATGGAGCAGAACTTCGGGCCGCACATGGAGCAGAAGGCCGCTTCCTTGTAATAGTCGTCAGGCAGCGTCTCGTCGTGCATCGAGCGAGCCGTCTCGGGGTCAAGCGACAGCGCAAACTGCTTGTCCCAATCGAAGGTGTAGCGAGCGTGGCTGATCGCATCGTCGCGGTCCCGCGCGCCGGGGCGATGACGGGCAACATCAGCTGCATGGGCGGCAATTTTGTAAGCGATGATACCGTCCTTCACATCTTTTTCATTCGGCAAACCGAGATGCTCTTTCGGCGTAACGTAGCACAGCATGGCAGCTCCATACCAGCCGATCATTGCCGCGCCAATGGCGCTCGTAATGTGGTCGTAACCGGGCGCGATGTCTGTCACCAGCGGTCCCAATGTATAAAAAGGTGCGGCGTGGCAGAGCTCCACTTCCTTCTCCACTTGCTCTTTGATCTTGTCCAGCTGCACGTGGCCCGGACCTTCGATCATGGTCTGAACATCGGACTTCCATGCAATCGAGGTCAGTTCGCCGAGAGTTTTCAACTCGGCAAATTGTGCTTCGTCGCTGGCATCGGCCAGGCAGCCGGGACGCAGCCCGTCGCCGAGTGAAAAGCTGACGTCGTGCTTGGCCATCACCTTCACAATGCGGTCGAAGTGCTCGTACAGAAAATTCTGTTTGTGATGGTGGGTCATCCACTGCGCCAGAATCGCCCCGCCGCGGCTAACGATTCCAGTGATGCGCTTGGCCACCATCGGCACATATTGCACCAGCAGTCCCGCATGCACCGTAAAGTAGTCGACGCCCTGCTCCGCCTGCTCCTCGATCACTTCCAAGTAGACGTCGATGTTCAGGTCTTCGAGCTTCTTCACACGATTCAGCGCCTCATAAATCGGCACCGTCCCGATCGGCACGGGAGAATTCCGCAGGATCGCCTCGCGAATGGAGTGAATGTCGCCGCCGGTCGAAAGATCCATCACCGTATCCGCCCCATAGTGAACGGAAGTGTGCAGCTTGCGCAGCTCCTCGTCAATGTTCGATGTGATGGCGGAGTTGCCGATGTTTGCGTTGATCTTGCACTTTGAAGCCACGCCGATCGCCATTGGCTCCAGCTCCGGATGATTCACATTTGCGGGTATGATCATGCGCCCCGCCGCCACTTCATCACGAATCAATTCAGGCGTCAGCTTCTCAATCTGTGCGATGTACACCATCTCTTCGGTGATTTTTCCCTGCCGCGCGAAGTGCATCTGCGACATGTTCCAGTCACCTGTCCGAGTAGCTTCTTCACGCCGTTTTACGATCCATTCTGCTCGTCCAGTAGGGGTTTTCGTGGTGGGATTGCCTGCAGTTGTGTCGAGATGATGGCCATTGTTGCTCATGTGTACCTCGTGCTCCCAGAGTGATGATCCCACGCAATTAACGGATCGCTTCGCTACCCTGATTATACCTTGGCAATTTCGACGGATCGGGTGAGCAATATCACAAGCGACAAGCGATTCATGCAGTTATCGTAGGGCCATGAGTGCTTCTCTCACATCGACAACAGCGTGCCAGGGTATCGTCGAGCAACCTTCTAATTCGCACATTCCGTATACTCCAGGAGTGCCTGCCGCCAACGCCATTGAACTGCGCGAAGTGTCAAAGCTGTATGGCACTTTCGCCGCGCTGCGCAAAGTCACCGTCGATTTTCATAGTGGCAAAAGCTATGTAATTCTGGGGCCGAATGGCGCCGGCAAGTCGACTCTGCTGCGGAACCTGGCCGGCCTGACGCGGCCTTCGTTTGGCAAGATGACGATTCTTGGCAGCGGCGAGGTGTCCGAAGTGCGCAGTCGCATCGGATATCTCGGCCACGACTCCATGCTGTATGACGAGCTGACGGCGATGGAAAATCTTCGCTACAGCGCCCGCCTGTATCAGAACGAAATGCTTCCTTCTGGACGATGGTCGCCCGAGCAATCGCTTGCCATGGTGGGCCTCGATCCGGCCTTGAATCGTCCCGTCGGTAATTTTTCGCAAGGAATGCGGCAGCGCGCGTCGCTGGCAAGGGTGCTGATGGCAAAACCGGACCTGCTGCTGCTCGATGAACCGTTCTCCAACGTCGATATTGCCAGTAGTAACCAGATGCTCCATGTACTCAACCAACTGCGTGCCGCCGGCAACACCATACTGCTGACCACGCATCAGCCCGACCTCGCACGCCCCATGGCCGACTGCTTCTGCACCATGGAAGCGGGTCAAATTGCCAGCATGGAATATTTTCCGCCGTTGAATGCTTCCACCAGGACGCCATCTGCAGAGGGGCCGCGCGCATGAAGACGAATGCCTGCCGCTTGCTCGACGCTCTCCAGATTCGCTACGAAACTCGCGAATACGCAGTCGACCCGGAAGATCTATCAGGTGAAACGGTCGCTAGAAAAATCAACATGCCGGTCGAGCAGGTGTTCAAGACGTTGCTTTGCCGCGTCGATCAGAAGGACATCGTCTTCGCGGTTCTTTCCGTTGCGGATGAGCTGGACTTCAAAAAGCTGGCGTCTGCCGCCGGTGGACGCCGCGCAGAACTGGTGCCCATCAAGGAAGTGCAGCCGCTGACCGGTTATATTCGCGGCGGCGTCACCGTCTTTGCCAGCAAGAAGCCCTACCCCGTATACGCCGATGAATCGATCGAATTGTTCGATGTCATTTCTGTCTCCGCGGGTACACGGGGAATACAAATCATCTTGCGCCCCGCGGATTATCTACGCGCAGCGGAAGCTACACTCGTCGACCTGATACGCCCGGCAGCGCCCGACGCCGAAGGCGGCAGCCTATGAGCTACGCGCGTATTGTCTGGGCCCACCTGGCGAAAGATCTGCGTCTGGAGTGGCGCTCAAAAGACGCGATCAACGGGATGCTGTTCTTCTCCCTGCTGGTCGTAGTGCTGTTCAGCTTTGCCTTCGATCCCACCATGGCGGTCTCGCGCCAGATTGCCGGCGGAATTCTCTGGGTCGCCCTGCTGTTTGCTTCCACCACCGCCCTGAATCAGACTTGGACGCGTGAACTGAGGCATCAGGTGCTCGACGCGCAACGCATGGCTCCCAGCCCGGCGAGCGCATTATTTCTGGCGAAGGTGCTGGCAAACTTTCTCTTCGTCACCATGATTCAGGTCGTGCTCGGCCCGCTGTTCATCATCTTCTATAACCTGCACGCGCTCGGCCAGGGCTGGTGGATGGCGGTTGTATTGCCACTCGGCACGCTGGCTCTGGTCGTGAACGGCACCTTCTTTGCCGCGCTTTCTCTGCGCACTCGCAATCGAGAGATGCTGCTGCCCCTGATTCTCTTCCCCGTCTCGATTCCGGCATTGCTGGCGATGGTGCAATCCACCTCCGCCATTCTTACGGGAGAATCCGATCCGGGCCTATGGATCAACATGCTGGCAGGCTACGACATCATCTTCATGACGCTCTGCCTGTTGATGTTTGAGACCATCCTCAGCGCGGAATAATCGTTGAGTTGCCAGATTGAGATTTCAGCCTGCGAGCCGCTGTTATTCCATTCGACGCGCGAGATGCACGCGAACGAAAGGTAGCCCCGAAGCAAGACATTTTGCGTCCAGAATGGCGGGATTGAAAGCCTGTTAGCGTACACTACAGTATCGGCGCTTTCGTGCAATCACGAATGAGGAGTTTCACATGAATCACCGTCATCTCATCCTGGCGTATCTGGTGACCTGGCTGCTGCAATTGGGATATCTTGGCACGGTTCTGGTAGGTTGGCGTCGCCTGCGCGGTTAGCCACACTCAACCGAACCCAAAAAGCCGCCGTTGTGCTGAGCCCCCGAAGTTCGCACAGAGCTGAAAGTTTTTCTCCTTTTCCCCCTTTACTATTAGATAAAAGACAGGAAGGTTTCCCATGCTGATTGTCATGAAAAAGCAGGCCGGTGAGGACGAGATCCGCGCGGTTTGCGACTATATCGAAGGCCTGGGATTTCGCGCGCACCCCATGCCCGGCGCGTTGCGGACCGCGATCGGGGTGACCGGAAATCAAGGGGCGATCGGCCAGGAAACCTTGGAGGAGATGCCCGGCGTCTCTGAGGTGATTCGAGTCACCAAGCCCTACAAACTGGTCAGTCGCGACGTCAAGGAAGAAGACACGGTCATTCACTTTCCGGGAACGAACGCCAGCATAGGCGGCAAAAATCTGGCGATTATGGCAGGCCCGTGTGCCATTGAGACTCGGGATCAGGCTTTCGCGGTCGCAGAGCAAGTTGCCGCAGCCGGTGCGCAATTTTTTCGGGGGGGGGCGTACAAGCCGCGCACATCACCCTACGCCTTCCAGGGCCTGGGCGAAGAAGCACTGAAGATCATGGCGGAGATTCGCGAAGTGTTCGGCATGCGCATTGTGTCGGAGGCAATCGATCATGAGTCGCTGGTACTCATCGAAGCGTATGCGGATGTCATCCAGATTGGCGCCCGCAATATGCAGAACTATTCCCTGCTGCGCGAGGTCGGTCGCACCCGCAAGCCGGTATTGCTGAAGCGCGGCATGTCGGCAACGCTGGAAGAGCTGCTGATGGCTGCCGAATACATTATGAGCGAGGGCAACTATCAGGTGATTCTGTGCGAGCGCGGGGTCCGAACATTTGTCGATCACACCCGCAACACGCTCGACCTGAGTATTGTTCCTGCCGTGCAGCGACTCAGTCACTTGCCCATCATTGTCGATCCAAGCCACGGTACAGGTAAGCGCAATAAGGTGGTTCCGCTGGCCCGCGCGGCGGTCGCAGTGGGTACCGACGGCCTGGTGATTGAGGTGCATCATCAACCGGACAAGGCTCTCTCTGACGGCGCACAGTCGATCTATCCGCAGCAATTCGCCGACATGATGGGCGAAGTTCGTCAGATCGCTCGCATTCTGCATCGCGATGTTCTCGATGGGATCCGAATCGAGCAGGAAGTGGCTGGGCTTGCGGGTGCCGGTGCGCACGCCGCAGAAGCCAGATAGCTGGCCGACGGATAATGTTGCAACACCCACCTGAATCTACCGAGGGCGAGAAGAAAGCCGGCGCTCGGAGCGCACGCTGGCTCTGTTCTCTGCTCGCCGCGTCATCGCTGTTTTCGCTGGCGGGTTGCCGTTCACACGAGTTTCCAGACTACCCCGCAAACTATCGTGAGTACGCCTACATCACCAACGGCGGAAGCAACACGGTAACGGTCCTCGATGTTGTGAATCTTCGCCAGGATCGAGTCATACCGGTCGGCTCCAATCCAACCGGCGTCGCCGCAAATTCCAGGCGCAACGAGGTCTACGTCGTGAATACCGGCAGCAATTCGATCAGCGTCATCGACGCCGAAAAGAATGCTGTCGTCGCAACCATCCCGGTCCATCAGCGGCCCTATTTCATTTCTGTCAGCGCAGACGGCGCGCGAGCTTATGCCGCCAACTCCGGTTCGAACAATGTTTCCGTAGTTGATCTTGAGTCCCGTCGCGAGATTGCTGTTGTAGGAGTGGGCGAAGCCCCCGGAGTCGCAGCGGTCACGCCGAACGGAAATGCCGTCGTGGTGTCGAACCGTGTCGGCAACAGCGTCAGCATTATCGACGCCAAGACAGATAAGGTTCGCAGCGTTTGGAGCGGTTGCTCAGGCGCAACCGACATCGCCATCCTCCCCGACTCCACTAAGGCATTTGTCGCTTGCTCCGGCGGACATCAAGTGATGGCGATTGCGCTCGCAACACCGCCGTCCGCGTCGTCGCGTGCACGGCAGTCTACGCAGCAGGTGATTCCGAAGGATGAATTGCTGGCGATTCTCGACGTTGGCAAAACGCCCATTCACCTGATCCTGAAACCAGACGGCGGCGAAATCTTTGCCGTCAACTACGATGGAGCGTCTCTGTCTGAAATCGACACCAGCACCAATGAGGTAGGCGGTGCATACATGGTCGGGACTCATCCTGTCGCGGGGATCACAACCGCGGACAATTCCATGCTGTACGTCAGTGATTTTGATGCGGACTCGCTGGGCGTATACAGCATCGATGATGGAGAACTGCTGCCGGTTGCTCCGCGCACTGGCGATGGCCCGGAGTCGATGGCATTTTCGAAAGCGGGAAATTTGCTGTTTGTCGTCGATGCGCGCTCCGGCGACGTCGCGGTGATTCGGACTTCAACCAATAGCCTTCTCACGATGTTTCCTGTCGGCGCAAAGCCGAACGATATCGCCATCAAAGCATTCCTGGCATCGCCGCATCATTCCCTATAGAAGGTGCGCATGCGTACCTCGCTAACTCTGTCTGGCTATAACGATGGTGATGTCGTCGGGTTGTTCTTCTGCGCCAATCCAGTCTTTCAGCGCCTGCATCAGGCGGTCGGAAATCTCAGGCAGTGGAAGATGCCGATTGCGATAGACCAGTTCCACCATGCGTTCTTCGCCAAAATCGCCAAACTCGTTTTCTGGCTCCGTGACCCCATCGCTGTACGCGAGGAGCAAGTCTCCAGATTGCAGCGTGACCGCGCCTTCCTCGTATTGCATGTCGTCGAGCAGTCCGACGACCGTTCCTCCGCGATCGAGGCGAACAACCGAGCCATCAGGTCGCAAGAGCAGCGGTGGCAACTGACCGCCATTGGAGTAGCGAACAGTACGCGTTTCGACTTCATAGTTGGCCAGGAAAAGAGTCGCGTATTTCTCCGGCTGCGTACTGCGATACAGATGGAGATTCAACAGCCGCATCAGATTCGCGGGGGAAACAAAAATCTCTTCTGCTGCGCCGTTGGATCGGTCACGGTGCTTCAGTTCCGACTGGGCTCCTGACAGGATTTCATTGCCCCCCAGGCTGAAGGCGCGCACTGCCGAATGCAGCCCGGCCATCAACAGCGCCGCGGAAATTCCCTTCCCGCTGATGTCTCCCATGGCCATGCACAGGGAATGATTGCCTAGCACCAAAAAGTCGTAATAGTCTCCGCTCACGGTCCGCGCCGGTCGGCACAATCCATGCAGCTCCAGTCCACCGAGACGCACGTCGCAGGAAGGAAACAGATTGGACTGCACTTCCTGCGCAATCTCCAGTTCCCCTTCCATGCGCTCTTTCTCTTTTTGTTCTTCCAGCAATCGCACCAGCGATTCAGACATGGTGTTGAACGATCGGCTGAGCGCCGCAAGTTGATCTTGTCGCGAGACTGGAATGCGATAGTCCAGGCGCCCCTGGTCTACTTCTCGTGTCGCGTGGTACAGGTCGGAGACTGATCTCGTGATGGTTCGACTCAACCGGCCAGCCAGCACAATTGCCAGCAATTCCAGAAACGCAAACACAATCGCCGTCATAATAAGGGCGGTCCGGACGCCTCCCCCAATCAGCAACGACTGCTGAAACAGCCGCTGATACAGCAGCGATGGCCGCGACGTCACCAGGGCAAACACGGTTGTCGGTTTGCCGGTCGACCATTCTCGGGTTTCCAGCGTGGTCGGAAAATTGATGGGCAGGTCGAACATGTCCTCTCCTTTTGGCAGGAGACCCCCGGTAATCTCGCCCGCATCGCGGCCTTTGGTGTCGATCATTGGGCCAAGGCTGGTATCGTCATCGGCGGCAGCCTTCGTATTCCGCTTTGCTTTCGTGTCGGCGCTGATGCTGTATTCGGGATGTTGGTCGGCAATTGGCAGACTTGTCTGCAAATGAACGTTGGGCCACACCGTCATTGTGCCTAACCCGCTGACCACTCGTCCCAGGAATTGAGGATCAAGGCGCAATCCCGTAATCGCAAATAAGGTATGCGGGCCCACGGACTCGCGAGTGACCGCGGCGAAATATACCTGGTGGCCGCTCAGAATCAGTCCGTTGAAACTGCCGTGGACCCATCCCGGCGGCGTTGGCACGGTCGTAATTGCATGTGCAGATGGCAAATCTAGTTTCTGCAATTTTCCGTCCAGGTAAACTCCCACTTGCAATTCTGGAATATTAATAATGTTTCTGGCTTCTGGCGGCACAATCGGCGACAGTTGTGGTGCGTTGGCGGCGCCATTGCGAGATTCTTGTTCGGCAAGTTCCTGCTGAATATGCAGTGCCAGCGCATCCGTATTGGCGGCCAGGCTAACCAGCTCGGAGTGAATTTCAGAAGTCGCCGCAAAATTCGCGAACTGTCCGAACAACACGTAGGCCGCAAACGCGGCTAGCAATCCGAACAGGACAACCGGAGTAAGGCCAATTAACGCATAGGTGACAAAGAGGCGATTGCGCAGCTTCCACAGAAGATGCCACCGCACCCATCGAAACAATCCGGGTAGCGATGCCACGATCCCCACCAGCAAGGCGATCCATGGCGAAATAGAAATGTGTTGGCCCACTCCAGGAGACAGGCGCAGCAAGAACAGAACCAGCGCCGTAACCAGCGACCAGAATGCGAATCCGCGTTTCTTTTTGCGAATGAACGGGCGATTGAGCATCGTACGGATACGCTCATTGATTGACCTCACCCAACCCACCGCTGCCATCTATCGCACCCAACTATCCATAACGTTAGTTCGAGTGTAACAACCGTCTTTGCGGGATTCACCTGGTAACAGGTTTCTGGTCTAGGCAGTTGTCAGGTCCTGCGGAGTTACTGCGCCTTCGAGTGCTTGCGCCTTTCGCGCCCGCGCTGCGGCACGAAGGTGCCGGTTGGCGGAAAAATGCGCCCCGGCAAGCAGAATCAGGCCAGAGAGGAATGCCCACAGCATCAGCCCGACCGAAATCGAAAACGGCCCGTAGACGGACTTAAGGTCGAGCCACGGCAGGACGAAGATGTAGAGCTGCTTGGCAGCCTCCCACAACAAGCCGGTGATGATCGCGCCCGGCAATACCGACATCACGCGAACGTGACGATTGGGGAGCACCCAATAGATCAGGAAGAAGAGCGAGATGCTGGCGACAACGCCCAGAACTCGCAGCACGGTACGTTCCACGAAGTGAAAGAACGGGCTGCCCGTGTGGCCCAAAAAGATCAGTTTCAGCAGCGCCTCATGCGATGCAGAGACGGCGATGGAAAGCAACGCCAGCACGCCGACCATGAAGGCCAGGCCGAGAGAGGTGAGTTGATTTCGCCAATACGACCGGTTCTCTTTGACGCCCCAGACCTGGTTCAGTGCGACCTCCAGCGGCAAAAATACGCCGGTGGATGAGATCAGCAGCATCACCACCGAGACAGCCGCCACCCGCTTTTGCGAATACACCAGGTAGACCATGTTGCGGGTTACGAATTCCTGGCCGGTGGGCAAAAGCACCTGCAGCATCCCGCGAATCACATCCACCATTTCAGCAGAATGCAGCAGTCGAGCAATCGTCAGCATCAGCACAATGAACGGGAACAACGAAAGAATGGCGTTCGCCGCCACACTGAAGGCATAGGTATGAACTGCCGTCCGCGACAAGTAGCGCAGGAGCGCCGTCACCTGGGATTCCTGTGGCTCATACAACTCGGAATCCATCGCGATCGAGTCTGGCGGGCTTTGCTGTGACAGTAATGTCAGCATGGTTTCTGAAGACATTCCAAACTTGGGTGAATTAGCTCAGAAAAAAAGG
>JAJYBW010000045.1 GCA_021778815.1 Acidobacteriota bacterium
GCGTTTTGTTGTACATCCATTGGATCGTGGTATCGAGTAGAACCGCATGATCCAGATCCGTAATCGTGCGATCGAACCAGAGATGAATGCCCGTGATCGGAGAGTGCTGAAAATGTCCCAATTTATCCGCGAGCGATTGGGAAGTTCCATCCGCCGGTGTGGGTAGCAGCGGGACCAGCTTCTGCATCGACTCAAATGGAACCGCCAGCACCACGGCATCGGCCTCGATGTTGCCGCCTTCGAATCCAATCCGCCACTGTCGATTTTCCTCGTCGTGCTGAAAGCTGTCGACACTGGTGCGCAAGCTCACCTGACCGCCGTGCGCTTCGATAAAGCCAACGGCATGCGAATACAATTCGCTCAGCGGAAGAGTGGGCACGCCCATCCATCCCGCCTGCTCCGACTGCATGAAGGAAGTGCGAAATACCATCGCCGCGTAGTGGACCGAAACACGATTCAGATCTTCGTTGAGCGCGCTCACCAGCACTGGATTCCAGAATCGATCGATGGCGCGCCTGGTTTGTCCATGACGAGCCAGCCAGGAGGCAAAGTTTTCTCCCTTGTCCTTCGGGACGCCCCGCAGAAAACTCATCATGCCGCGACTAATGGCCACTTTGTCGGCCAGTGAAAGCGCGGACGACTGCAGAAACGCCATCGCATTGTGCAGCGGCGCCGGCAAACTTCCTGGACGCAGAAGACTCTGTCGCCCGCCCGGCTCCATGAATGTAATGCGATCAAACCAGCGAATCTGATCGGCCACGCCAAGCTGATTGTAGAAACCAATCAGATTGGTACAGCAACCCAGCAACACGTGCTGACAGTTGTCGACCACTTCTCCCGTGCCGGGATGTTCGTAAGAAGAGGCTCGACCACCGACATAGGGACGCCGCTCCATCAGGTGCACGTGATAGCCGGAGCTTGCAAGCGCGCAGGCTGCCGACAGTCCGGCCAGCCCGCCGCCCACGACCGCAACGTCGTGAATGTCGGCATTTTCGGTGATCGCTGCTGCCATGGGGTGTGTCGAGGTCATTGCGAATCTATAGTTCTTTCGATCAGCCTTTTTGAACAAGCCGCAAGCGAAACGCCATCCACAGTCCGCGAGCCAGGATCCACAGCTTTTCTCCCGTGGGCACGCTCACTCGCCGAGCGAACACTTCGTAGTGCGCGTTTTCAATGCGCTGCAACAGGCGTCGATAAATTGTTACCAGCACCCACAAAGCGGCCCGGCTATCCGGCGAAATCAACGGCACCAGACTGTCGGCGGCACGATAATATTCTCGGGCACGACCAGCCTCCATCGCCATCAATCCGCGTTCGTCCAGCGTGACTGGCTGATCGGCACGACGCGTGGTGAACTGGTCCAGCGTCAGATGAAATTGTTTCAGATCCTCAAGCGGAAGGTAGACTCGGCCACGCTCCGTATCTTCGCGAACATCGCGCAGAATATTTGTCAGCTGAAACGCAATACCGGTCTGCTCCGCCAGCGCTTCCGCACGCGAATCGGTATAGCCGAAAATCCGGATGCACACCAACCCCACGACGGAAGCCACCAGATAGCAGTAGCGATATAGATCTTCGAATGTGGGATAGGTCGCAATTTCCGTCCCAGTGGTCGGGGCTGTTAGATCGAGCATGGTTCCCTGCACCAGTTGATCCAGCAGCTCCGTTGAAATTCCGAATCGTTGCTGCGTGTCTCTCAACGCAATAAATACGTGGTTATCCGTAGGCTCGCCGGCGGCAGCGGCATGCCATTCCCCAAGCCAGCATTGCGACTGAATCAGCCGTTCTTCGCGCGGGAGTTGTTCATCGTCCGCCAGATCATCTGCATGACGCATGAACGCATAGACCGCACATACGGCAGCGCGCTTCGGTTTGGGTAATGCGCGAAATGCGTAGTAGAAATTCTTTGCTTCTCGCCGCGCAATCGTTTCGCAGGCGGCATACGCTTGCGCCACCGAATCGATCACGCAGCCTGCCTTGCGGTGAGCCGCTCAAGAAATGCGCGCAGCAGTAGCGCGGCCTTCCGCGGCTTGGAGATCACTGGGCGAGAACGCAACACATCGTAACCCTGATCTTTAATTGCCCGCAGAATTTCCTGTCCGCCCCGACTGAACAACGCGATGTCGACTGCAATCTCCTTATCGACCCGGTGCAGCAAGGGTGCCCCGGCCTCAAACAGTTTCTGCGCGAAGGTCACTTCATGTTCCATGAGATTGCGAAATTCCGGATTGAACCGCCGATCGTGAATCTGCTCTTCCGTCACGCCAAATCGCTGCATATCCGCAAGCGGAAGATAGATGCGGTGGCGCAGATAATCCTCGCATACATCCTGCCAGAAATTTGCCAACTGCAGGGCGGTGCAGGTGAAATCCGACAGCGTAAATAGCTCCGGCTCGCGGTAGCCGCAGACATACAGCACCAAGTGTCCGACTGGGTTGGCTGAATTACGGCAATATCCAAATACATCCTCCATGGTGCGATATCGCGTCACCGTCTGATCCTGCCGAAATGCAACCAGCAGATCGGCGAATGGAGTTTTTGGAATATTGCATACGCGAATTGTTTCCGCGAGAGCCACAAACACAGGGTGACGAGTCACTCCCTGATAGCAGGCATCCAGTTCGTCATTCCAGAAATCCAGCAGCGCCAGCGATTGCTGCGCGTCGCCGACCTCATCTCCCAAGTCGTCTGAGATGCGGCAGTACGCGTAGATACTTTGAAAATGCGGACGCAAGCGCTTCGGAAGAAACCAGGTGGCAACGTGAAAATTCTCGTAGTGCGATTCCGCTAGCTCCCGGCAGTACGTCTGTGCTTCTGCCAGGGTGGGCGTCTGCGTTGGCATGCGGTATTGCGCGGGAAGCTTGCGCCACGCGGACGCAAGCACCTCCGACGAATTCCTGGCCGTCTCCTGCAGTCCACTAGCCATCGTTCAATCCCTCACCGGGATGTATCGCAATTTTAATGTCGGTGGTGCGGTTCAAAAACCGTCGGAAAACGGGAACCAGTTCATCCAGTGAGGCGCGGCCGGTCAGAAACTTGCTGCTTTCAAATCCGCCGCTCGCAATCCAGTCGAAGGCCCGTCGACACACAGATGGACGATGATGAAAACTGGCGCGCAGCGTCAGATCGTTGTAATGCAGGCGGTTGGTATCGAGCGCCACCTGGGTGCCGGCAGGACAGCCGCCAAAAAAATTGACCACGCCACCCTTGCGCACCATGTCCACAGCCCATTGCCAGGTCTCCGGCGTCGCCACGGCTTCTACAACCGAATCGGCGCCACGACTCTGAGGTGTCAACGCGCGAACGGCGGCAATCACCTCCCCTGTCATCGTGGTTTGCACAACGTGACGCGCTCCGAAGGAACGGGCCTGCTGCACTTGTTCCGTGTGCTTGACTACGGCGATCACTCCGATATTGTTCAACGCGGCTGCGTGAATAAACATCAGTCCAATAGGACCGGCTCCAATCACCACCATCTGATCTCCGGCTTGAGCCCCGGTTTCATCCATGCCATGCAGCACGCAAGCCAGCGGCTCGGTCAGGGCTGCATGCTCCAGCGGTAACGAGGCAGGAACCAGAAACGTATTTTTCTCCACGATGCGAGCGGGAATCCGAAAATAATCGGCGTACGCGCCATTATTGAACACGAGATCGTCGCAAAGATTCTCCTGCTGCCGGCTGCAGAAATAGCATTCTCCGCACGGCGCGGAGTTGACCGCGACCACGCGATCCCCTTCCCGAAATTTTGTCACCCCATCGCCCACCTGGGAGACGATGCCGGCCATTTCGTGGCCAAAGGGCGCAGGCGGCTTCAGCATTCTCTCGTGGTAGCCGCGGCGAAATACTTTCAGATCGGTCCCGCAGGTCAGCGCAGCCACGACACGAACAACAATCTCCCCTGGACCCGCCTCCGGGACCGGCAGCCTTTCAATGCGAACATCTTCTTTGCCGTACAAAACGGCGGCGTTCATTTCAGCGGCCATATCGATGGTTTTGCAGACTGCATTGTGAGTCGATCGACTTGTAGTTTCTTTTACTTTTGACATGAGGAAACGGAAGCACCTACGGTTGAATCACTACTTTCATAGAGTCCGGTTTAGGTTCGGAGGCGAAGACAATCGCTTCCGCTGCCTGTTCCAGCGGAAACGTATGAGAGATCAGACGGGTTAAATTAAATCGATCGGGATAGCCATCCAGAACTAACTGGGAAGCGGTGTGCTGCACATCCGCCGAAGAGCTGTACGATCCGATCAACGATTTTTCGTCCATGCAGATTGCAGCCGGATCAATGACCACTTCTCCGTGTTGCGTCGCGGCAAACAGCAGCACGCGGCCGCCAAAACGAACAGCATCCATGGCGGGGCGAATCAATGCGTTGCCGCCGACAGCCACAATCACAACATCCGCGCCGCGGCCTTCGGTATGTTCTTTCACCACCGCGATGGGATTCTGTTTGTCGGCAAAGATTGGATGACGCAGATCGAATTGCGATGCCACTTCGTGACGCGACGGATAGAGATCTGAGGTGAGCACGGTCGCTCCAGTCTGCCGCGCCAAGGAGGCCAGCAGGATTCCAATTGGGCCCTGACCGATCACAAGCACGGTCTCATCGGCGGCCAGGTGAAGATTGCGAATCGCCTTGTAGCAGGTGTTGACGGGCTCGATCCACAGCGCCTGCTCGAAAGGAACGTGATCCGGAATCCGCACCAGTCCGCGCTCGACAATCCAATCCATCACTCGAATGTATTCCGCGAAGCCGCCGCCCGATGGTTCAAATCCAGCGGTACATCCCACGCGCTTGTAACTCTCGCATTGCGAAAATGTTTTCTTCCTGCAGTAGTAGCAGCCCTTGCCGCACGGAATGTGATGGAAGGCCATCACCCGGTCGCCGACCTTCCAGCCGCTCACCTTGTCGCCGACCGCGGCAATCACTCCAGCCATCTCGTGGCCGAAAATGCGCGGCGCGGAATGCGAACCCGTGTGAATCTTCTTCAAGTCGGTTCCGCAGATTCCGCAGCTATGAATTTTAACCAGAACTTCGCCCGCGCCAATTTCAGGAACAGGCACGTTCTCCACGCGAACGTCGTTGATGCCGCGATAGACTGCTGCCCGCATTGTTGCGGGAATTGAACCGTTGAGGGTCGTCACTGTTTCCATTTTATTCCGCTTGCCCTAAAAACTGGAGTAATGCTGCCGCAATCGCCTGCGATGCCCGCGCCGACTGTTTTCCAAGCCTGACCGTGGTTGGTATCAGCCATGGGTGCAATGCTACATACATTGCAAACGACGCGCTCTGAAATCCGCCTCGCACATCGGTGAAACGACTCAAATCCGGCAAATTATCGTCGACTGGATCACTGATGGCGCGCACGGTTCGAAACGGCAGGGCACGTATTTTTGCCAGTCTCGCCACGGTAGCCGCCTCCATGTCCACCAGGTCCGCATTCCATTGGGTCGCCAGTTTCGGCTTTTCATCGCGCCCGACAACATGATCCGCAGTCACCAAAACGCCCTGTCCATCTTCGCATGCAAAGCGCTCGCCGGTCTGTCCGTCAATCACAATCGAGGGCCAGTACACTCCATCGATCCGCATCCCTTTCCGCAACGCCCCAGCATATCCCACAGAAATTACCGAGCGCAGCGGGCCGTGGGATTCAGCCAACTCCAATGCACGAGAGACGCGCGCCCGCCCCATGCCGGCACACACCACAATCGCACGATCGCTTTCCCAAACACTTGTGCCTTCCCGGCGCGAAACCACAGGAGCAGGCCAATTGCGCACCAGTGGCGCTACCTCCCGCGGAAGTGCCGCAAGAATCGCGATTCTCGGTTGAGTACCTGTGACGCTCATGAGGCTGGGGCATATCCGTGCGCGCGAAACCAGTCAATCGCAGATCGCAAGGCCAAGTCGACGGGAACCACCTGATAGCCCAGATCGCGCTCCGCTTTTGCTGAACTGGCAAACATTTTTTTCTTCCCCATGCGCACCGCTTCCACCGTGGCTCGCGGTTCATGGCCGAGTATGCGACCTGTTATCCATTCGTCGAAAAACGCGAATGTCATGGCGACGGCGTGCGGCACCTGCATGGTCGGCGACGGCAGCCCTGTCATCGCGGCCATACGATCCAGAATCTGCTTCAGGGTGAGATTTTCTCCACCTAATATGTATCGCTCTCCGGATGTACCACGATCGAGCGCCGCGACATGCATGGCCGCGACCGACTGCACATCCACCAGGTTCAAACCCGTATCTACATACGCCGGAAATTTTCGATTGAGAAAGTCGACGACGATGCGGCCAGTCGGGGTTGGCTTGGCGTCCTCCGCTCCGATCGGCGTCGTCGGATTCAGAATGACAACCCGCTGGCCAAGGTGCGCCGCAGCCATCGCTTCCTGTTCGGCAAGAAATTTAGAGCGTTTGTAATGGCCGATCATATTCGCAATCGATACAGGAGTCTGCTCATCGACAACCGTTCCGTCAGAGAGAAATCCCATGGTCGCGACGCTCGAGGTGTAGACCACGCGTCCGACGCCGGTCTCCCGCGCCAGCCGCAACAGAGACTTTGTCCCCTCGACATTGGCCGCATACATTGTTTTTGGATCGGGCACCCACAGCCTGTAATCGGCGGCGACATGAACCAGCGCATCACAGCCGGAAATTGCGCTGCGAAGATTTTCTGGCTGCAGCAAATCGCCGGTCACGAGGTCCGCATGCAGTCCTTCCAGATGTTCGGTGCGACTGGTTTTGCGCGTCAACAAACGGAGTTCTGCTCCGGCTGCGCCCAGCGACCGGGCAACATGACTCCCGACAAATCCAGTGGCTCCGGTAAGAAAGATCCGCATAGGAAGGGGGCAAAAAGATTGGTTGAATCTGGTGAGGCAAGTTTAGTCCAGCGCTTCGGCCTGGATGCCGATATTCTTTTCGCCGGCAGCTTTCTTTTCCCAGTAGCGCTGCACCCACGCCTCCCAGCTTTTGCCGGCTGCGGAATCGCGTCCGGTAAAGGCCAGTCCGGCTATTTCTGAATACGGAATCGACACCCGCTCCGAGGTATCCTTCGGCATGATGCGGACGATGGCGCGATGCAACGCCGGCGCCGGCCGCCGATCGAAGATGTACCCTTCAATGCGCACGCCGGTCTTCAGCGTGATGGTCACGTCGCCGCGATATCCAAACGCCTGCTCCAGCGCCTCACGAGTTTCTTCCTCTGTGGCCAGCGCTGGAATCCAGCCCTCTAGGACTTCACGCTCTGCTCCGGGCGCAACTTCCATCGCATCCGGATCGGCTACTAGCTTCGGTGCAGCTTCCGTCATGCGCGTGTTTCCTCCAGGGAAGTTTGCGGCACCTCAATATTGACCAGAGGATTTTTCGCATGGACCGGCGTGACCGGTTGGTTTAACAAATCGAGTGCTCCACGATCCGGATACAACGTCATCGTCGCCTTCGCAGTCGCCCACAATCCCTTCAGCGAGCCAAAGGTGAAGTTCACGCCAGAGGCTTCGTAGCCGGAGTGCACCATGCAGTTCGCGCACTTCGGATTGCCGGACTCGGTTCCATAATGCGACCATTCCGTCGCTTCCATCAACTCGGCAAAACTGTCTGCATAGCCGTCCTGCAGCAGGTAGCAGGGCTTCTGCCAACCGAAAATGTTATACGTCGGCATGCCCCAGGGAGTGCAGGTAAAATCACGCTTGCCCATCAGGAATTCCATGTACATCGGCGAGGCATTGAAGCGCCAGCTCTTCTTGCGGTTCGCAAGAATGGCGCGGAACAATCTGCGAGAGCGCGCTCTGCCCAGAAAATGCTTCTGGTCGGGAGCTTTTTCGTAGGTGTATCCGGGCGCCACCATCATCGACTCGACGCCGGCCTGCATCATCTCGTCAAAGAAGGCGCGAACGCTGTTCGGATCGGCACCATCGAACAAGGTCGTATTCGTCGTGACGCGGAAGCCCTTGGCAACCGCTTCGCGAATGCCCTCAATCGCCTTCTCGTAGCCACCTTCCAGGCAGACAGAGAAGTCATGGTGTTCGCGCTGACCATCCATGTGCACCGAGAAGGACAGGTATTTGCTGGGCTTGAATAAGTGCAACTTCTCCTTCAGCAGCAGTGCATTCGTGCAGAGATAGATATACTTCTTTCTCGCAACCAATCCTTCAACAATTTCGCCTATCTGCGGATGCAGCAGGGGTT
Organism: Acidobacteriota bacterium; assembly: GCA_021778815.1. Lineage (GTDB taxonomy): Bacteria > Acidobacteriota > Terriglobia > Terriglobales > Acidobacteriaceae > JAKAAZ01. The sequence continues at coordinate 8,189 of JAJYBW010000045.1, forward strand.
CCCCACCTGGGATCGACACCATCGGGGTGCCGCACTCATCCACCGCTCGGAAGCATTCCTCCGGCGATAATTGCTTCTTCAAAATGTGGGCGGGATACTGGATTTTGCCGCAGCCGGCGCACGCCAGGTTACAGCGAAATAGAGGTTCCAGCATTAGAACCAAGGGGTAACGCTTGCGGCCACTCCAGCGCTGGCGCAACACATAGGTTGCCACCGTCCACATTTGTGAGATTGGCACTGCCATTCAGAATTCTCCTTTTTGCTACGCTACCGATCCGTTCAGCATGGAGTACAACAGATTCAACTGAACCGGATTCCAACTAGATTTTGGCACCCATGCTCTCCGCCTGTTTTGCTCTACGATATGTTGTAAGCGCGAGTAGCGGAAAATAGTTGCGGTACATGTGATACGACAAGTAAAACACGCGCGGAAATCCAGTGCCGGTGTAGCGATCTTCGGACCAGGAACCATCCGCCTGCTGACGCTGCAGCAACCAGCGGACTCCCTTGGCGACAGAATCGCTGCGAATGTCTCCGGCAGCCAGCAATCCAAGAATCGCCCAGGCAGTTTGTGAAGCGGTACTGACTCCAATGCCGCGCACCGTTGGATCATCGTAGCTGGCGCAGCTTTCACCCCAGCCGCCATCGGCATTCTGCACCATGCGAATCCATTCGGCTGCCTGCTGAATTTGCGGCTCATGGTTCCAGACGCCCATGGCTTCTAAGCCGCGCAACACCAGGAACGTACCGTACAAATAGTTCACGCCCCAGCGTCCGAACCAACTTCCGTCCGACTCCTGCTCGCGATAGATAAACTCGATCGCTTTGGCGACCCGGGGATCTTCGCGGGTGACGCCGTAGCTGGCCAGCATCTCCAGAATGCGCCCCGTAATATCGACCGTCGGCGGATCCAGCATCGCGTTGTGATCGGCGAACGGAATGTGCTGGAAGATCATCTTCGTGTTGTCTTTGTCGAAACTGGCCCAGCCGCCGTTCTTGCACTGCATCGCCCAGATCCAGCGAATCGCCCGCTGGGTCACGTCATACTGATATCGCTCCCTGGGATTTTCGACCTTGTTGAGCGCCAGCAGCACCTGCCCCGAGTCATCGATGTCCGGATAAAACTCATTGCTGAATTCAAAATACCAGCCCCCTGGCTCGACATGGGGAACCTTCACCGACCAGTCTCCCTTGTGTCGGACCTCTTTCGACAACATCCAGTCGGCGGCCAGCAACAAGCGGGGATCGCGATTGGAGACACCGGACTCTCCCAGCGCAAACAAGGCATACGCCGTGTCCCATACTGGCGAGCGGCAGGGCTGCATGCGGAAGGTAGGCTCGGTCTGCCCGGGAATTCCGGGCTCTTCAATCCCCAGCTTTTCAAACTCGTCTAATGCGCGAATCACCTGCGGATCGTCCAGCGAATAACCCAGGCAGCGCAGAGCAATCACAGTGTTCAGAATGCCGGGATAGATTGCCCCCAGGCCGTCCGACATCTCCAACCGTTCCAGCATCCATTTCTCTGCTTTTTTCAACGCGATCGCACGCAGGGGACGCACGTGGATGCGTTCTGACCAGTGAATGATCTTGTCGAGTACCAGGAAAAAATTTCTCCAGCTAAATACCCTCTTGTCCCAATGGAGGTGCAGATTAGCCTTGTCGCGACCGCCGACAAACAGCTCGTCGATTCCCTGCTCCGCGGGGATTTTCTTGAATGGCTTCTTCGCGTAGGCAATCGCCAGGGGAACCAGCATGGCGCGCGACCAGGAAGAAATCTCGTACAGATTGAAATAGAACCACCTGGGAAACAGTACGATCTCGGGCGGAATCGCAGGAACCGCGTTGTAATCGTATTGACCGAAGAAACACAGATACAGCTTTGTATAGGTGTTCACCTCGGTGGCGCCGCCGTTAGCCAGGATCCATTCGCGCGCTTTCACCAGCGGCGCATCGCTCGCCGACCATCCCATCAGCTTCAGCGCAAAGTAGGCCTTAACAGCCGCGCTTATGTTGGATGGGCCGCCGGCGTAGGTATTCCAGCCACCGTCGTCTTGCTGGTGGTTCAGTATTTCCGTAATCGCGCGACGCATCCGGCCTTCTTCACCGGTGCCCAGCAGGGTGTGCAGCATGACGTAGTCAGACTCGAGCGTCGAATCAGCTTCTAGCTCGCCGCACCAATAACCCTCGGGTTCCTGTTGTGAGAACAGCAGCTCTCGCGAGGCGTCAATCGCCTGCTCGACTTCGTCCAGACCGGCATCGAGTCTTCCGAATCGAACTGTCGCGCCGTGCTTGGCTTGATCCACTGTGGCCATAAGTGTCGACAAACGAACTATAGTCCCTCACTGGTAGGATGCGACTCGCTAAAAAAAACATATTCGGGCCGATGGCCCGAAATACATGGACGAATCTGCTTTAGATACTTCAGCGCCTATGGCGCGACAGTGGCCGGCTGCTCCGGCGCGGCTGCTATGGCACGAACAATTTCGGGAGGAAGGCCGAAGCGAACATTCTCCGGCATCACCTCAACCTCTTCCACTTCACCGAATCCATTTCGCTGCAGGTAATTGATGACATCCTGCACCAGGACTTCCGGCGCGGATGCACCAGCGGTGACCGCAACAGTCTTCGCGTGCTCCAACCACTCCGAACGAATTTTCTCCGAATCATCGATCAAATATGCGATTGTGTCCAGGTTCCGCGAGACTTCCACCAGGCGGTTCGAGTTCGAACTGTTATTCGAGCCCACCACCAGCACCAGGTCGGCCTGGTGCGCCACATTTTTCACCGCTACCTGACGATTCTCTGTCGCATAGCAAATGTCTTGTGAATGCGGTCCGACAATGTTCGGAAACTTTGCTTTCAGGGCGTGGATAATGTCGCGCGCTTCATCCAGGCTCAGCGTCGTCTGCGTCAGATATGCCACCCGCTCCGGATTCGGCACTTCCAGCGCCGCCACTTCTTCCACGGTCGAAACCACTTGAGTTTCGTCCGGCGCTTCGCCCAGCGTGCCTTCAATTTCGTCGTGATCGCGATGGCCGATCAGCACCAGGGAGTATCCCTGCTGGGCAAATTTCACCGCCTCCACATGCACTTTGGTTACCAGCGGGCATGTGGCGTCGATCACTTTTAATTTCCGTTGCCGGCTGATTTCCCGCACTGCCGGCGAAACACCGTGGGCGCTGTAAATCACGCGCGCACCTTCCGGCACTTCGTCGATGTCGTGGACGAAAACTGCTCCCTTCGCGGCTAAATCATTGACCACGAAGCGATTATGGACAATCTCCCGGCGAACATAAATGGGCGCGCCAAAGGTTTCCAAGGCGATCTGCACCACATCAATGGCGCGCACCACGCCGGCACAAAATCCGCGTGGTTTCAGCAGTAGGATACGGCGGTCACTAGCATGGGCTGCAGGGTTCGAGGAAGATTCCTTTGGTTTCACGGTCACAGCTTAAGTATACCGTTTGGTCACCGTCTCGGCTAGCAGAAACCTCTCACTTTTGCACCGAATCTGCAGCATATTTTAATGGGCCGGAGACGCCTTCGGGGTCGCTTTCCAGTGCGATTTTGGCCTTGCCACTGCATACATTTGCGCCGCGATGTCGTTGAACAATCCCGCGCGGTCACTTCCAACCTTGTACAGGTCAAAGTGGGTACGGTCCGGAATGAAAGTAAAGTGCTCGTCGGCATGAAGCCCTTGAAAGACTGCGTCCAGCTTGTGCGCCGCACCGTCGAGATAAAACGTATCCGCCGTCCCGACGTAGAGATGGACCTTGCCGCGCAGATCACGACCGATCGTCGGCCACTGCTGCGCCACGCGATAGGCGATGTCGTAATGCTGCTGCCAGTACGCCACCACCGCCGGGTTTACATCGCCCGTAAAGTGATTGAACATGGGTTCCGGCCGACCGCCCTGACCTCGCGGAGAAAACACCCAATCGAACGAACGGACCTGACCGCCGTAGTGCCCGAGGACGTCTTCCAACTGGGTCAATTCCTGGAAGGTCGCCATCACTTTTCCCTTGTCGCGGATGATCGGATAGGGAGTGCCGTCCGGCTTGCGATAGACATTGGCGTGCGCGGCGTACAGATCGATCCCGGTGAAGTCATGAAAATCGCTTGGGTCGGGCGAGGTCGACCAGGTTCCGCCAAAAATCTTTGGATACCTCACCTGCAACCATAACGTCGCCCAGCCCCCTGAGGAGTGACCATTCAGGAAGCGCCCACTCGGCTTCGCATCCATGCGGTATTGGCGCTCCAGCGCCGGAATCGCTTCCGTCGTCAACGCCTGCCCCCAGGGGCCGTTGTTCACGGAGTCGGCAAATTCATGCGTGCCACGCGGACTGCTTTCGTCCAGCAGCACCCAGATCATCGGCGGCATCTCGCCCTCGGCCATTCGCTGGTACAGCATGGCCGCGTTGAATTTGTTGTACTCCATGGCACCCCCAAAGCCGTGCGTGAAGTACACCGTGGGATAACGCTGCTTCGGATGGTCGTTGTATCCAGGTGGCAGCAGCACCCACGCGCGAAGATGCATCGGTCGACCCCAGAACTGCGTCAGCGAAGGGCTCTCAAAGTCGAACAATTTTAATGAGTCGGTTGCGCCCTGCTTTTCCGCGGCGCTCATCTTCGGCGATAACCAGTCGCGCGTCTTCGGCTGGATGGCTTTCGCCAGCGTCAATTGTGGCTCATCGCCCTGGCCCGCAGTCCAATGCGACAGTAGCGTGGGAGCGCTCTCAATATCCCCAGGCAGCCGGCCGTAGTAGGCAAATTTATTGGCCGTGTCGAGCACGGCTTGCACCACGTAATCTCCCGGGGGCAGCTTGGAGAAGCCCGCCGGAAACGAAATATTGTCGGTGTCGATATCGACCGATTCGCCCGGCTTCCAGCCGCTGACATCCTTGGCCGCAATGGAAATACTGGAGGGACGGAATTCGCTTACCTGAACATCTTCCAGCTTGGCTCCCGGCTTGATCAGCAGAAGCAGCCGCCCCGAAACGGGCGTGGCTTGCTGCGCGCCAAGAGTGACGCGGAAGAAGAGAT
>JAJYBW010000046.1 GCA_021778815.1 Acidobacteriota bacterium
CTGTCGCTGATGCCAGGGTCACAATCTTTGCCTTTGGTGACTCATATCCCTCACATCTGGCGGTGAGGTTATAGGTCCCGTATTTCACCGCGGGAATGACATAGGTGCCGTCGGAAGCCATCAGCACCGTGCTGATGGGCGCACCAGTTTTGTAATCGGAAAGAGTTACGGTACCACCGGAAATCGCGCGTCCTCCAATTCCGCTTGCCCTCCCAATGATTTTTCCGAAATGCGTACCCTCCTGCGCCGCGCCAATGATCGTGAGTATCCACAGAGTGCTCGTAATGAATACGAGACGCGGCCGGCTCGGAAACGATTTCTTTAAGAAGAACCTCACTTTGCGCGATCCACTTCCTGTAGTGCCTGATGAACATCCTCGTTGTCTGGATGGGTGCGAAGATACTCCGCCAATATGTCATGGGCCTGCTTGCGGTCGCCAGCTTGCAGGTAGAGTACGGCTATATTCAGATATGGACGGTCGAACTCTGGCGCAAGACGTCGGCATTGCTCGAAAAGCCTCATTGCTCCGCTGGAATCGCCCATTTTCATGAGCACAACGCCTAATCCATTCAAGGCATCCGTGTTTTGCGGGCTAAGTTGAATCGTCTTTTCAAACTCTCTCTTCGCTCTGACCATGTCGCTTTGCTCGACAAAACACATTGCTAGCCCAATATGCAGCTCGGGATCATTTGGGGCGTATGAAATCGCCTTCTCGAGAACATCCTGCGCGTCCCGCTGGCGGCCCTGATAGTCATAAAGCTTTACAAGATTCTGCACTGCGAGCAGGTTGGCAGGTTGCAGCCGAACCGCATGCCGAAAGTCGTCAAGCGCTCGTACATAATCCCCCTGTTGACCGTAAACGACACCGAGGTTGTTCCATGCATCAACGTTGCCTGGATCCAGCTCAACGGTCTTTTCAAGATACTCGCGGGCTTCGCTGAATTGTGATTTATTCAGATAAATCAATCCTATGTTGTAATATGCAGCGGCATAGGCTGGGTTGCGCGTGACCGCCTCCTGAAAGGATGCGAGCGCCTGGTCGAGATACCCGTACTGAAGAAATGCAACTCCATAAGTAAAGTAGTTGTGGTGAAAGCCCCCTCCAAAATAATGACCTGCAAATGGCAACGCTCGCCGAAGTCTTTCATCTCTTGTTCTGGGAGAGGAAACAACATCATTTAATATTCCAGACGGGTCCAAAATGCTGCTATAGACTTTGACAACCTCGCCGTCTGCGTTGAGGAGGAATGTAGTCGGCAGTGTCATATCCAGGCGCCGCTCAAACAGATAGCGATGAAAAATACTGTAGATGTTACTGGTGCTGTCGTCGGCGCTTAGGATGGGGAACTGGAAATTACTATGTGCCGTGGATTGTGCCGACAGAGGCGCCATATCAGTGGAATTCACGTGTATAGCGAGCAGTTGTAAATCATGTTGCTTCCATGACGGCCAAATTGCCTCTAAGTTCGTCAGATACTTCAGGCTCTTCGAACAACTTGAACTCCAGAACACGAGCACCATGGGGTGACCGCGGAAGTCACGCAAGCTATATTTCTTGCCGTGGAGGTCCGATAGAGTGAAACCCGGCGCTGAGATTGGGTCGACTAACCAAGTCTCAAACGGCGAGAAGAGTCCCTGCTCGATTGGGGGGCTCGTCTCACCGTGATATGACTTACTTGTGCTGAATGGAACAGCCGTGTGAGTGTCTACTCCTTCCTTGATTGCTATGTGGTGATCAAGGGGCAGGCTTTCGAAAACCTGTACTGTCCCACTCGGCCAATGGACAGTGGCGCGGACGGGTTCTTTGGCGTCGCCTAAGCCAAAACAAAGCGTCTTCGTATGCTGCGCGAGAAAGCCCGATCCAGCACGCACCGTATTTCTCTGACGCCCTTCGGATGTTTGCAATTCAATGACAGCACCAACCGCGTCGCGATTGCTCTTGGTCCCCTTTAGGGTGAAGCTAATCGCGGGACCCAGCGGATCCAGCTGATTGTGGAATATTCTGATCTGTGGGGCATTTCGATTTTTCAGCGCCACTTCCAATCGCCCGTCATGGTCAAGATCGAGCAGTGCGTAAGAGCGACTATCCTCAATGCAATCCAATCCGAGAATTCCGGATGCCTCGGCGAAGCTTCCATTGCGATTGTTGAGAAATAGATTGTTGCGTTGATATCCGCTCCAAGTGTAATCGGACCGGATAAATTCATTGACGGCATTCCAAGCCTCTTCGTATTCCTTGGAACTGCCTCCGCTGCTGTAAGAACGTGCCACGACCTGGCGCCAAAAAAAGCTCGATAGATTTTCTCGGCGTGGTCCAGAGATAAACCCATTTGCTACATATATGTCGGGATAGCCGTCGTGATCGAAATCCCATGCACCGGTACTCCAGTTCCATCCTCCAAAGCGGGCACCAGACACATCCGTAACATCCAGAAAGCCGTCGTTGCCTCCTTTGTTGTGGAGCAGACAATTCCCCATGGAATCTTGGCGATAAACGCTGCGCGCATCTTCTGGAGCGCCCGCAAGGAACTGCTTTTGTGTTGTAACTCGTTTGCCAGCCGCGACCCACATATTAAGAACATAGATGTCGTCAAAGCCATCGTTGTCATAATCAAACCAAGTCATACTCATCCCCTCTCCGGGGTTTTCAACACCCATCGCAGCACTTACATCGGAGAAGGTGCCATCGCCGTTATTCTTGTAGAGTACTTTTCTGCCGAAGTCGTTCACTACATATAAATCTGGCCAGCCATCATTGTTGTAGTCACCCCAGCCGCAGTCGAAGCTGTAGCGGTTGTTACTCTTGTCGAGCCCAGACGAACCTGTCACATCTTCAAAAGTATGATCGCCGCGGTTTCGTAGAAGAAAGTTGGGTGGCCCATTTTGTGCATCGTAGTATGGCTGTGGGTACTGATATTCGCTTAAGCCTTGATAAAAGCTATATAAACAGAAATAAATATCGAGCAACCCATCCCGATCGTAATCCGCAACCGCGATCCCCGTGAAAGTGCCCTGCGGCGGCTTGGCAAAGTGAAAGGCATCCGGCTTGAACTCGAAGGTTCCATCGCCTCGGTTAATAAAGAGCAGCGGCCCGCTGGTACGCACTACGATCAAATCCTGGTGTCCGTTATTATTCAAGTCCGCAAACAGCGCGCTCGAAGTGGCGTCCAAAACGCCGACGCCGGCCTTGTCGGTCACATCCTCAAACGTGCCGTCACCGCGGTTTCGATAGAGGCGGTTCGGCAAGCCGGCTGGCTGGCAGACATAGATATCGTCCCAACCATCGCCGTCAAAGTCGCCAGCAGCTATGCCATTGTTTCCGTAAATATCAATGCCGCTGGCTCCGTCGAGAACCGTGCGCCAGTGATCTAATCCATACTGCATTTGTTGTGTGTAGGAAGCAGTTCCCGCGAAGCATGAGGCGCTGATATCGACGAAACCCTTCCCGGTGAGACGGCTTCGTAGCTCGCTGGTGGCCACCCAACGACTTATTATCCAGTTATTGGATATATCTTTGTGCCAGTCTATCTCCCATTCTCCAGTTCGCTCTTCCCGGCGGTCCTCGTCAAGCTGACCCATGTAGTCATAGTGGATTGTCGTGTGAATCCGAAGCGGAGAATTAGACACAATATCGATTCCTCCGATTTGCAGGTCAGCAATGTGGATTTGTTTGAAAGGGGCGAAATATTCATGCAAGAGCGTCAGGAAGGCGCTGTTGGAGAAGGAACGAGGCGGAGAAAAGGTTACTTTCTCGGACTCTATGGGACCATGCGCACGCAATGGGGCCACAGTGGCTTCTACTAGCTGCGTGGCGATAATCGTTGGAGAAAGAAGGGGCTGCATGGAATGCGGAGCGAACCCACTTATGCATAATGTCTCGCTCCAGTTTTTCAGCAGGATATCGAATTCAGCAGCGTATTTCTCAGTAACGAACTCATCCGCGCCAGGTTTTATCTGAGCAAAGAACCGCTGAATCGATGGAGCAAAGTGTGATTTACTCCTGAGAAAACAAGGAGGCATAGATGCTTTGGAAGTCGCCGCAGGAAGGCCTATAAATGGGCGCGAAGTTAGAAGTGCGCTCGCAAGGCTTGCGGTCTTAATGAATCGGCGGCGCGAAAAATAGACCATACTCTCCGAGAAGTAACCCTGGTGCGATAAATATGTATTTCTAAACGTTACCTATCGAGCTTGCGCAACGCCATGCAAAATCTACTAGCGATTGTTGCCTTAGATGTTCGCGCGATTATTATAGATCCGGTCCGATTGAATGGAGTACCTCCTTCCACCCGAGTGCAAAGCTTTAACCTACGCTTGGGACTGCTCCTCCTGACATGGCCTGGCGAAGGCGTTGTTCCGCCTTGGCGGTCCAGTAGCTGCAGTCGAATTCGAAGAAGACGGAGCTGTAGGGAATCGTCAGGTCCGTCTTGACGATCATGATGCGGAACATTTGCGCGCATTGGTCGAGCTTAGCAATGATCTGCTCATGCGGAAGCTGGCGGCAGTTTGAGCGATCCAGCAGGGCATCGAGTTGCCGCCGATATTCGGTAATCCCAGGCGCATCGTTCTCCTCGACAAATCCCAACTCCAAGTCTGTATAGATGTTGGCGCGGATGTGTTTGCTTGCGGCGATCGCAGCCTGTACCTTGCGCACCACCTGCATCTGGTCCGCGCCGGCCACCAGGGTTTCGATTCCTGGGTTGGATTGAGCGGGATAGGCCGCGTCGGCGATCACAATCCAATTGCGATGACCGAAGAGCGGCAATCTTCGGCTCAACTCATATTCCCAGTCGTGTGGATGGTCTGAGCTGCCAGATGCGAGCGCCATGGGCTATTCCTTTTTTTTCGGACACACAGCCACCTTGCCGCAGCGGCCGGAGGCCATCAACGCATAAGCCTCGTCCGCCTTTTCCAGAGAGAAGCGATGAGTGATGATGTCTTCCGGGTGCAGTTCCCAGCGGACCAGTCGCTCGACGAGTTCTTCCATCCGCCAGGTGGAGGTGACCCACGAGCCGTAGATCGTCTTCTGATCGTGAATGATGTCGGGTGAGGGATTGAAGCTGACTGTTCCTCCTTCGCCGATCATCACCATCTTTCCCCATTTGCGGGTCGCGCGAATGGCCGTTGCGCGGGCGTCGGCATTGGCCGAGCACTCCACGGCGCGTTCCACGCCGTTGCCAGCCGTCAGGTCGCGCACCTGCGCGACATTGTCGGGACCGGAGGCTAGAACGAGGTCGCAGAGTCCCAGTTGGAGGGCCAAATCAAGACGCTCCTGGGCAATATCGATGCCGATGATTTTCTGCGCGCCAAGCTTGCGGCAGAGAGCGCCGGCGGCCAGGCCTACCGGCCCCAGCCCCGTGATCAGGACGGCGTCGTTGCCGTTGATTCCGATCTTTTCCAGGCCTTCGTAGACGGTGCCAAACCCGCATGCCACTTGCGCGCCATCGGCATAGCTAAGGGAGTCGGGAAGCAGGATGAGGTCCTTCTCTTCGGCGATCATGTACTCGGCCATGCCACCATCGCGCTGCCATCCATAGGCACGGCGATAGGTTGGACTGGTACAGGAAATCATGAATCCACGGCGGCAATCGTTGCATACTCCGCAGCCCGAGATGTGATAGACAATGACGCGGTCGCCAGTTTTGAATCTGCGGCAGCCGGGGCCGGCCTCGACAATCTTCCCGGCAGGCTCATGACCGGCAATCACACCCTGATAGCCCTCCGGACCTTTTCCCAAATGCTCGTGATAGATACACCGGATGTCCGAGCCGCAAATGGTGGAAGCTTTCATCGCGAGCAGGACCTCACCGTGGCCGGGGGTTGGGACCGGTACGGTCCTCATCTCGACTGTGCTGTTTCCCGGCAGGTAGGCCGCTCTCATTGTCTTGCTCATCGGTTCCGTCTCCGCTGTATCTAACAGTTTGCATGGGGTGAGTTGCAAGCGACGATCACGGAGGGGTGATCTCGCCGTGGGGATCCCAGAGATCTTCCCAGGACTGGCGGTCCTTCCAGAGAAATACCTGTCCCTTGATCAGGCGGCAGTTGCGGTCGATGGCTTGGATGTCCTTCATGTCCTCGGCTGTCAACGGCGCGTCGACAACACCGCGAAGATTGGCGAGATAGTTGCGTCGACTGGCGGAAAATGGAATCGGCGTCTGGCCGCGCTGCACGGCCCACTTGATGCACACCACTGCGGGGTGAATGCCCAGCCGCGCGGCGATCCTCAGAATGACCGGATCTTCCGTGGGCGAGGTATCTTCCGAAGTGCGGTCGCGGTCCGGCCGGCCCGGTGAGCCGATGGGCGAATAGCCGATGGGCGCAATTCCGTTGTCAAGCAGGTAATGGAAGAATTCCGGTTGCTGGAAATGGGGATGCAACTCCATTTCATTCGCCGCCGGCTTGATGCGCGCGTCGCGTAGGACCAGCTTCATCTTCGGGATGGTCATGTTCGATGTTCCGATATGGCGTACCAGCCCACGGTCCACCAACTCTTCCATTTTCCCCCAGGTGCGCATGTAGTTTTCGTGGATGTAGGGCACCGCATGAGGGTTCCGTACATTCACATCGCATCCCGGCGGATGATGGTTGGGAAAGGGCCAGTGCACCAGGTACAAATCCAGGTAGTCGAGGTGAAGATCGCGCAGCGATTTCTCGCACGAGGCAATTACATCCGCCTCGCCATGCTTGTCGTTCCAAAGTTTGGAGGTGATCCAGAGATCCTTGCGTTGCAAGCCGCCGCCCAATATCTTCTGGAACGAAAGGCCGATCAGGTCCTCGTTGCCGTAGACGGAGGCGCAGTCGAAATGCCGGTACCCGACTTCGGCGGCGGCCAGGACTGTCTCCGCCACCACTTCATGGGCGACATGGTCGGAGCCGAAGGTGCCGAGACCGATGGCGGGCATTTTGGCGCCCGTATAGAGGGTCCGTTGTGGGACAAGGGTGGGATCAACAGCGTTCACAGGCGCTTGCTGGCGGGCAGATGTCATCGGCATATTCGGTCCGTCCAAAAAAAGTCGTCCAGACTTGCATCGAAATCGATCGCAAATTTATGCAAGGGAAACTTTCAGTGCCGCGGCGAAGTCGGCAGCCGGTTGATATCCGCGCGGCAATTCCACTCGCAATCCCTCCGCTGTCTGTTTCCACTTCACCTGTTCGCTGGTGCCCAGCAGTTGCACATGTTTGATCTTTCCCGGCTGGGTGGCGCTTGCCGTCCCGAGGGACTGGATGACGAACTCGCCAGCCGGCCAGCCGAGGGCAATCGCGTAGATCGCTGTATTCGCCTTGTTCCGTGTAAAACGGATGTCCTTCGCGTTCAGCTTGCTGATGCTGTTGCCCTGGAACGATCCGCTTTTTACCATGTCCGGGCCTTCGCCATAAATCTTCCATGGTCGAGTTGCGTAGATGGCCTCGCCATTCCCCTGCATCCAGTCGGTAATCCCGTCGAGCACAGCGATTTCCTTGCTGTCGATAGTGCCGTCCGGCTTGCCTGGGATGTTCAGGATGAACGTGCCGTTCTTACTGACCGTATCGATCATCCAGTGAATCACGTCGCGAGGCTGCAGATAACCGCCGTATTTCCCCGGCTTATCGAACAGCGCGCGATTGTAGTGCCACTCTCCAATACAGGTTTCCGACTGCCACGGGTATGCCATGATCTTGCTGGTGAGGCCACGTTCGTAATCGGCGACAACGGCTTTAGCTAGGCGATCGGGTACTTGTTTGACATTGATGACAGCCTCGAGCTTTCCACCGTGGGTCCTCAAATTGTGGTTGTAGAAGTACGAGCCGATGTTCATGCCCCCCCATCCTAGCGGAAGCAGCGAATTGTCGAAGTAGAGCAAGTCGGGATCGTGCTGATCGATCAAATCGCGAGTACGGTCGTAGAAGTTCTTCACGTAAGAGATGTCAGGCAATGCGTTGTGGGGATGTTTGGCGCCGTACAGTCGCTGCGGGTCCAGTCCCTGCCACCACTGGTTCTTGCCCACAGCCGCGGTCAGATCGCCATCGTAGGGGACACCTGCGAGCGATCCGGCTTTGTCAGCGCCGTGTGAGGTCTGAAACCACCACCAATTGCGGGCCTGGTGCACGGTGACGCCGAGTCGAAGTCCCTGTTTGCGCGCGGCAGTCGCCCAGGCGCCGACAACATCGCGATGCGGGCCGATGCTGGCGGCATTCCACGGCTGATGCTTCGAGTCCCACGTATCGAAGCCATCATGATGGTTCGCCAGCGTGATAAACAGCTTGGCCCCTGCCTTTTTGTAACGCTCGATCAGCTCATCGGGTTCCCAGTTGAGTAGCGTCCACTGCGGACAGAGGTCTTTGTATCCGAACCTGGAGGGATCGCCATAGTGTTCCAAGTGATATTTGTTCTGTTCGGAACCCTGCATGTACATGTTGCGCGCGTACCAATCTCCCGCCTCTGGTACGCACTGTGGGCTCCAATGGGCCCAGATGCCGAACTTGGCGTCGCGATACCATTCCGGCGCATCGTACTGCATCAAGGAGTCCCATGTCGGCTTGTATGGACCGCTGCCACCTAAGCCTGCGATTGGAGAATCCATGGGCACGCCGTCCCATGAGCCGCCGGGAATGTGCAGATTGGGCGGGTTGCCCCATCCCGTCGGCGTCCAAGTTGTTTCGTCGAGCTTTTCCTGGATGAACTCGCCGCCCTCGTAGGCAAAGAACACTCGCTGGTCTGCGGGCGTCGCGCAATAAGTGGCATAGTCTTCGGTGCAGGTGTCGAGGGCATGGAATGCAGCCGATTGCGCCGCACTGTCGGTTTGCCCAATCATCGGCACAGTCCGTGCTGCCGCTGCGGCAGCCATCAGTCTGCAAAAATCCCGTCGTCGCATGAATGCCATCTCCTTAGCAACCCGAATGCTCTCTGAATGGTCGCCAATCAGGGACTATAGAAGCCTTTCGGAGTGCTTGTCAACGATGCAGTAAGCGGTGTCTATCCAAGGAAGCCCCGATCAGGGCCTGCCGCGGGTCACTTCTTACGTCGGGCCATGGCAGCAGGTCTGGGGGACTTCTTGCTCGCAGAGGAAACCCGGCTCGTTGCCGGAATCCTCATGCTGGAGGACCGCACGACCAGCGATGGATCCAGGATCACGCTTATGGTTTGAGGGCGAACCTTCGACTCAATGAAGCGAAGCAAAATAGCGCCTGTCCGCTCTCCAATCATCGAACTGTGTTGATCGACGCTTGAAAGCGGCACGCGGAGCGAGTCGTCGTAATGCAGATTTCCGCTACCCACCAAGGCGACGTCCTGCGGAATGCGGAGCCCAGCATCCAGGATGGCGTTCATTGCCCCAATCGCCAGCGGATCGTTGTAGGCAAAAACGCCGTCGGGTCTCGGCTTCCGCCGCAGCAAAAGTTTCATGGCTTCTGCGCCCTCTGTGGTGCTGTCTGTGTCCACGTTGGATCGCGTCACGACCAGGCCCTCGGAATACTGCAACCCGCGACGCAGCAGCGCCTGCCTATAGCCTTCGAATCGATTGATTCCCGTGCTGTTCTCTCGGCCGCGAATGTGGGCTACGCGGCGGCAGCCCTGGTCGATCAGGTGTTCGGTTGCAATGCGGCCCACCGCCACATCATTCCCACCGACAAAGTTGGCTGTCAGTCCCTCCACTTCGCGATCGATTAGCACATAGGGTGTGCCATTTCTATCCAACTTTTCAAATGCAGCGGCGCTTGTCCCGCAGGTTGCGACGACCAGCGCGTCGAGCTGTCGTCCCATCAGTTGTTGTATTTCTCTGGCTTCGAGCTCCGGATTTTCTTCTGACGAGGAGATGATGAGGGAGTATCCTCCACCTCTCATCGCCCCCGACAGGGCCTTAGCGACCTCGGTAAAAAATGGATGCAACAGATCCGGAACAATCAGCCCGATGAGATAGCTGTGCCCGGTGACCAAGCTGCGGGCCATAAGGTTGGGATGGTAATCCAAATCTTTCACTCGCTGGAGAACCCGTTCCCGCGTCTCTTCGGCGATATCCGGATGATTGCGCAGAACCTTGGAGATGGTAACGGTGGAAAGACCGAGATCCTTGGCGATGTCCTTCATGCGGACTGTCATATCTGACAATATACAAGTGATTCTGGGACAGTGAAATCCGCCAGATTCTGAGTTGAGGTCGTCGCTCCGGCGCAAAGAGCCAGGATTACTGTATCGATTGCTGTATCCAACTTTGCCTTATACTCAACAAGCATTGCCCGAGTGGGGCAACGTAACGTGGTCAGCGGAAGAGAAGTGTGCGTCAGTCTGTATACTCCCCGATGGCGGAAAGTGTGCCCAGTTTCGTGCAATGTTGCACTTTGGGTCGCACCCGGCTTATCGTGATCGATCTCTGGATAGGAAGATTTACCTGGCTGAACGCCAGTACGGAGGATCCCATCGAAATGTTACCTGCGAACTATGCCGCGCTCGCGAGTCAAAAGACGAATACCCGCGCTCCGCTGCTGCCCCCCGGTTACGGGCTTCCCTTCGCGCTGGTAACGGCGCTCTTCTTTCTGTGGGGAATTCCCAACAACCTGAACGACGTCCTCATTCGGCAGTTCATGAAGTCGTTCGTCATGACTCGGTTTGAAGCCGGACTGGTTCAGTCTGCGTTCTACTTGGGCTATTTCCTGCTTGCCATGCCTGCCGCACTGGTGATGCGCAAGTTTGGCTACAAGTCGGGATTCATCATTGGACTGGGTCTGTTCAGCGTGGGAGCCATTCTCTTCTGGCCCGCGGCCGTCGCGGGTCGCTACTCGTTTTTTCTTGTGGCGCTGTTCGTCATTGCCAGTGGGCTGTCATTCCTGGAGACGGCGGCGAATCCCTTCATCGCGCAACTCGGCGACCCCAGCAGCGCTGCGCGCCGGCTGAACCTGGCGCAGGCATTCAATCCGATCGGAGCCATCACCGGGGTGCTAATCGGAACAGTCTTCATCTTTTCCGGAATCGAACTACGTCCGAACCAGGTCGCCGCTTTGCGCGCGCGTCATGCCTATGCCGCCTACTTGCACTCGGAAACATTGCGTGTGATCGGTCCCTACCTGGTGTTGGGCGCACTGACGCTCACCATGCTTGTCCTGATTGCCATTACCCGTTTTCCCGCCGGGCTCACCCGCGTCGAGGAACACGAAGCCGGCAGCAGCACCAGCAGCAGCTTTCGCGCCCTGCTGACCTATCCGCATTTTCTGCTGGCAGTCGCGGCGCAATTCGCATACGTCGGCGCACAGGTTGGCACCTGGAGTTATTTCATTCCCTACATCCTTTCCTATACTCACGAAGCGGAAAAAGCGGCGGGCTACTTGCTTACGGCTACGCTAGTGACGTTCGGCATTGGGCGCTTCGCCTCCGCATGGCTGATGCGGTTCATCCAGCCGAGCAAGCTGATGGCCATCTACTGCATCGTCAACGCCTTCTTGGCGGCGGTTGGGATCCTATTCCCCGGCTGGATCGGCGTCTGGGCGCTGCTGTTCACCAGCTTGTTCATGTCCCTCATGTATCCCACGATCTTTGCCCAGGGATTACGCGGACTCGGAGACAATACCAAAATCGGCGGCTCGCTGATTGTTATGGCGATAGTCGGCGGTGGCGTCCTCACGCCGATTATGGGACTCATCTCGGTCCGGCTTGGCAGCGTCGCATCGGCCTACGTCGTGCCCCTGCTTGCCTACCTTTTCATCGCGTTCTATTCGTTGACGGATATGCGAATCATCGTCCACGGCGCGCAGGATGCGAAAGCATAGCGGCCAGAAAAGGAGAATCGGTGCTGAAATCTGGAATCCTCAACCCACATGTAAACTCTCTGCTCAGCAGGGTCCGGCATACCAACTCGCTTGTCATTGCGGATCGAGGTTTTCCGTTCTGGCCGGAAATCGAGACCGTCGATCTTTCCCTGGTAGACGACATTCCTCGAGTTCTGGAGGTACTGCACGCCATCCGGAGGAACTTCGCCGTTGGCAGGTTCTTTATGGCCGAGGAGTTCCGTCTCCACAACACAACAGGAGTGGTGCATCAGTTTTCCAAAGCAATGGCGAGCGTAGAGGTGGTCTACGAGCCTCACGAGGAATTCAAGAAGCGCGTTCCTTATGCGATTGGGATCATCCGCACCGGAGATACTACGCAATATGCAAACCTCATCCTTGAGTCGGCCTGAATTAGTCTTGAAGACTTTCTTGCTGCAGCAGTGCAGGAGTCTTGGCCCGCTCGTCGAACGGTGCCATTAGCGCGCAGCCGTGATCGAGTTTGAGCATCGTGCGCCGTTTTGCCGCAAAGGGTCGGCACGGACGTATGCGTACGAACTGCGGTGGAGTTCTGCCCGTCGATGGGGCAAATGCAAGGCGTGTCACCGACTCGATCTCGCGTTGATTTTCGACAATGTCGCCCTCTCGCTTCGCATGACCGGCATTGGCCTCGACGCGTTTGCGCTCACGGGGCAGATGAGTGCGGCGTACATAGCATTTGCGCGAAATGGTGATCCCAACAACCCCGAACTTCCACGTTGGCCTACGTACAATCTCTTTCGTCGCGCCACGCGCGATTTCCATCCTGGCACCCAAGGTGATCGACGATCCGCGCGGACAGGAGCGGGAATTCTTCTCCGTTATCCACAACTGGATCCGAGGCTAACCGGGGAAACACGGGGCAATACCGAATAATCCAGGCGGCGGCCGGTGCTCTGTGGCCAGATCGATCGGCTTTCGGAATTATCTGTTGACAATGCCACATGCGTTGACATATAAGTCTCCAGTCAACGATAAAGCTATCGAAATGGTAGCCAACTTTTCATGGCAATCACGTAAAGCGAAAAATGATTGCTCCAGCCCTATCGACAGCAAACTGGGGCTAGCAATCCGGGTGCGAACCACTTGGCGATGAAACGCCTTTGGTTCGGATCGATAAAGCAAACAGGAGGCAGTAATGTCCAGCGTTAATCTAAGAGAAAACAGAGAAAATAAGATTCGCGAGCGGGGAACATTCGCGCATTTTCCGATGACAATGAGCCGCTTTGCTCTTCTTATGACCACGCTGCTGGTCATTCTGCTGATCGTCAATGCAACGCGTCTGTTTGGTCAGACCACAGCTGCTAGTCTCACCGGCACCGTCAGTGATCCTGCCGGCGCTGTCATTCAAGGTGCATCCGTTACAGTGGAAGAACTTTCTACCGGAACGAAGCAAACGACTCAAACCAACCATGATGGTATTTTCCTTGTACCGCTCTTGCCACCAGGAACATACGACA
>JAJYBW010000430.1 GCA_021778815.1 Acidobacteriota bacterium
CACACGGAAGTGGTCCCCTTTGATCAAATCATTCCGCAGGTACTGGACGGCACATTTGAAGCGGGCCTGATCATTCACGAAGGTCAGTTAACATACGCGCGCGATGGCCTGACTTGTGTGCTGGACATGGGAACATGGTGGCGGGAAGAAACTGGACTGCCGTTACCGTTGGGCGGCAACGCCATTCGCCGCGACCTGGGCGCACCGGTGCACCGCATGATGAATCAGGCGCTGCGCGACAGTGTGAATTACGCGCTGCACCATCGGGAAGAAGCGTTGGCGCATGCCATGCAATATGCCCGCGATCTGGATACACCTTCCGCCAATCGCTTTGTCGGCATGTACGTCAACGACCGCACGCTGGACTATGGCGAAGACGGAAAGACCGCCATCCGGCGATTGCTGGAGATGGGCCATGATCGCGGCGTCATTCCCCAGGCCGTCCACGTCGATTTTGCTGAATAGATCAAAGATGCTGCGTCAGTCACCATCCCCGTCGGGATGATGTGGGTGCGGCGTCAGTAGCTGTTGGGGTACCGGGCGGCTTCCCATTTGGTCGCGCCATAGGATGATATTCAGCTTCGCCGTATCGGCCATGTCGGCCTGGCTGAAATTCATCTTCGCCGACTGCTTGGCTGCATAACTCGCCGCCGTATTCGCTTCGTAGATCCTGCCGTTGTCGCGATTCACATAATCCGCGTTGAAAGCTGGCTGTGTGCCTCCGCCGGAAAACTCCAGCGCCATCAGCGGCGCAAAGGCGTCATTATTATTCATCGGCGGCAGGCCCAGCAAAGTTTCCAAAGTTCGAATCGCGCTGACTGTCGTGTAGAAGTGATGATCGACATGCGGGGTTCCGTCGGCTGCAGGGCGCGGCGCATATTTGCTGACCACCAGCATAAGGCTGCGATGCGCGTCGACGTGATCGGCCCCATCCTGAGCGTCGTCCTCAAGAATGAAAAATGCTGTGTCGTTCCAGAACGGACTGTGCGAAACAGCATCTACAGCTCTTCCAACCGCAAGATCGTTATCGGCAACCGAAGCCTCTGGACGCGGCATGCCCGGGGTAGTGCCTGCGGTGTGATCGTCGGGCAAGCGCAGCATCACGAAGGCCGGCATCGATTCTTTTCCATGTTCGCGATCAGACACCCACGAATTGAAGTGCGTCAGAAATTCTGAGACACGGAACTGGTCCGGCACGCTAAGTTCAAAGTCCTGAAATTGGGGATCGAAATGACCGACCAGTTCCGGCTTGGTGGGAATATCGCGCGCGATCAGCGGAATTTTCCAAGGATACTGGCTGAGGCCTCCTCCGTAGTTCTTGGGAATCGGTTCTCCTTTACGAATCGAGTTGCGCGCGCACACCTGTGGCGCAGGCTCCGGGGTTCCCTGCAGCGGATTCGCTGGCTTTTTCGGCGTCACCGCCTCACTGCAAAACTTGGTGGCTACATATTCGCCAAAGTGGTAATACGTTTGGCCATGCTTCGCCAGATTGGTCCACAGATATCCGCTGGCCGGCTCGTCGACGTCAGAAATTTTTTCCTGCAGTGGATATCCGTTCGCGACAATTCCTTCGTAGTCGTAGGTACGTTCCTCGCCGCGATAGCTTTGCTGCCATGTTTTCTCGGTGTAGTCGCTGGTAATAGCGGCCGTCGACCACACGTGGCCGTCTCCAGAAACTTCTCCAGAGTCGTAGAAGTTATCCAGGATTCCGAATTGTTCAGCCAGCTTATGCTCGTTGGGTGTAATCGACCAGCCGTACATGGTGAGGCTGGAATCGCGATCTCCTGCATTCAAATCCCCGAAGACCTGATCGTAGGAGCGATTCTCTTTGATGATGTATATGATGTGGCGGATGGGGTTGCTGCCGGCGCGGAACAGAATCTGCTGCTGCGAGGCATGCATGAGATTGCTCTCCATGACCTGACTGCTGAGTTGATCAAGTTGCTGATCGACGCCAGCGCGATCCATCGCTGCCAGAGAACCATACAAAAGTGAGGCGATGTAAGCGTGCGGAGGCGAAGCCAACTTCTTGTGCGCGAGACTCGGAGGCCCATATTTCGGCGCGAAATTGTTAGGGCCTGTTCCCTGTCCTTTCCCAGTGGCCACATACAGTTCATCCGGCGTCGCCGCCAAAGCCGTCGGATACCATTCCGTGGGAATAAATCCGTACGGATGGATGGGTTCTTTCGAATTCCGCTTCAGTGCATGGGGGTTGAAGACGGCAACAGCATCCAGGCTTGCATCCGCAGCGTACAGCCGGTTGCCGTCGGGCGAGAGAGCCACAGCATCTGGAAATGCGCCAAAATATGTTTGCCCAGGCAATCGCGTATCGAAAAATCCCAGCGTATGCATGCTGCCATGTTTGCCGGCGTGCCGGCCAATCGCTACCGCAGCCACTGAATCCCGATTTGCCAACGCGACATAGAGGATTCGCTTTTTCTCATTCAGAACCAGGGCTGCCGGATGCGAACTGGGGTCAATGGGATCACGGGGCGGCAATAGGGGCAGCATCTGTACCACGTTGCCGTGCACGAGATCCAATTCGGCAACTTCAGAAGCGTTCCAGAGCGCGACGAATCCACGCTTGCCATCGCGAGTTGCGACCGCTGCAATCGGATACGAAGCAGGAACGGTGTGGCTGGTGGAAAGATCGAAGCGGAACAGAATCCTCCCGCTCGTCGCATCCATCAGCAACGCATCGTCGGAGAGGTTATCCGCAATCAAAAGGCGATC
>JAJYBW010000047.1 GCA_021778815.1 Acidobacteriota bacterium
ATCTGTTGAGGTGCTGGCGCGGCTGACGTCGGAGGCGTCGAAGAAAACAGGAATGTTCGATGGTATGGAATATGGATATCTGGGCCTTGCATTGGGAGCGGACGGACACACGCTGTACTACCTGACCGGAACTCCACTTTCAGGCGATACGAAGGGCGCAAAGGCAGCGGCAGAAGAAAAAGACGGGACCGACCTGATCACCTATGACATTTCAAACCGTAAGTACGTGGACCATGGCCAGATTTTGTTAGGCAATGGCACCCCTATCGATCCGCCACAAAGCCTGGTGCTAGGTTCCGATGGAACGTTATACACGCTGTCGTTTGTCGACCAGGATGGAAAAAGCGGAATCGATCTGATCAGCTTTCATCCCTAGACGCTGATTGTTTCAAGGCCCGGGTTTGCGCGCGTTGTCAATCGACAGCCGGAGTGCGGTGGATGAGAGCGCAACGTTGTACCATCGAAACATGATCAAAGGAATCACATGGGTGCGCGCGGCGCGCACGGCGGAGGAATTGAAGACGCTGGAGAGTTTTTTTTCGGCGCTCGGGTTCGAACCGGGCAAAGGATCGGCGGGCGAACATTTTCGTACCGCGCCTTTCCTGGCGCCGCTGGGCAATTTGGAATTTTTAACTGGAAAAATGTCGGCCACGCCGGAAATCCTGATTGAAGTGACGGGATTAAAGGCGGTGCATGGTGTGGCGGAGAACTGGGTGAAGAAGAACTCCGCGGGATCTTCGGGCGGGGAAAATATTTCGGCGATCACGCAGACTCATTGGAATTCCCGCCTGTTTACCGCGGAGCCGGTTCCGGGAATGGTATTTGGATTCTGGGAGTCGGAGAATGTGCACCACGGCAAACCGGTGGCGGTGGAAGGCGACCTGAGCGCGGCGGGGATGCGATTCGGCATCGTAGTTTCGCGCTGGAATGGGGTGATTACGGACCGGCTACTGCAAGGGGCGCTGGATGCATTGTTGCGCAGCGGAGCGAAGAAGGATGCGATCACGGTGGTGCGTGTTCCTGGTTCGTGGGAGATTCCTGCGGCGGCGCGGCTGCTGGCAGAGAGCAAGAATGTGGATGCCATTGTGACCCTGGGTGTGTTGCTGCGCGGCGAGACGGCGCATTATGAAGCCATCTACACGGAAGTGTCGCGCGGCATTGGCCAGTCGCAACAGGATACGGGTGTGCCGCATGCGTTTGGAGTATTGACCTGCGAGACGCTGGAGCAGGCTCTGGATCGCGCCGGATTGAAGATGGGGAACAAGGGATTTGAAGCGGCGCTGGCGGCGATTGAGATGGCGTCGGTGAAAAAGAAAATTGTAACTCCTACTGTGACAGATATGGCAGTGGAACTTTAAATCATGGGAAAACGCCGCAAATCCCGTGAAATTGCGATGCAGATGCTGTTCCAGGCAGACCTTGGGCGCCAGAGCGCGGAAGAAGTGCAGCATACATTCTGGGAGGCACGCGAGAAGGTCGATTCTGGAACGCAGGGATTTGCCGAGGATATTTTTCGCGTCGCGATTGCACGGCAAGAAGAGATTGACACCTACATTGCGACGGCCAGCGAACATTGGCGGCTGGAGCGAATGGCAGCGGTGGATCGCAACCTGCTGCGGGCCGCAATCGCGGAGATGCTGGGATATCCGGCGACGCCGTTGCCGATCATCATCAACGAGACGCTGGAAATTGCGCGACTGTATGCTGCGCCGGAATCCATTCACTTTCTGAACGGAATCCTGGATGCGGTGGCACGCGCGCTGCCGCGCACCGCGAAGCAGCTTGCGCCACGTGCGGTGAAAGAGCCACAGGCGTAACTTCTTCCTCGTCATCCTTCATGAAGCGCGGAAACAGCAGGTCCCTCGACTTCACTCGCGCTGACACAATCTTTTTTGTGTCAGCGGAATAGCAAGATCGGGCCTGGGAATATCCCATGCCTCAGTTGCGAGACATGGGGCACTCAATTCATATTCGCCGCGGCTAGTTCTTTTTGGCGGCAGCGGTGGACGATCCCTGGGTGGGCCGCGGACGGGCTGCGAGGAACAGCGCGGGCACCGGATTTCCTGCCGTACATGCCAGGTAGGGATTGGCTGGCGCGGTTGTTGTGGTGGCGCAGGTGAGTCCAGGGTTGATCGTCTGGGTATCGGTCAAGTTTGAAGTGGTGATCAGATGGACGAGATCGTCGTTACTGGTCGACGCATAGAACGTGGTCGTATCTGGGCTGAAGGTACCAGCCACGGGCGATCCCGCCTGACCGGTCAGCGCAACATCAACAACAGTACCGGTGGTGGGCTGTCCGGCGGGACAGTTCCCTTGCCCTGACTGGAGCGCCGTGCATGGAACCTTGTAGGCAGGCAGCGCATTGCCTCCCGCTGGATTGGTGGGCTCGAAGGTGACGAACGCCAATTGGGAGTTGGGCGAAACCAACACCTGATTGATAGAAGCCACGTTGGTCGCACCCAGGCTGAACTGCTGTGGAGTGCTGGGGAAATTTAACGCCGTCTTCAACGGACAAGCGCCATAGGGAATCTGGACGGCGATATCGTTCAGTTGACCGCCGCTGCCGGCAGTCGCACCGATGATGTGATAGCCATCGGTGGTGGCGGCCAGTTCATCGGTTTGCGCTGCCACGGTGGCGGCGTTGGGATAATATTCGGTCGGATTCACCGCCGCGGTGGGATCGGCCAGACCGGTGGGTGGCGGCCCGGGGTTTTGGGCGGCATTATTCGGGCCAAGAGCGCAATACCCGAAGGCCGTGGTTGGCGATCCGGAAGCATAAGCGCCCACGCCGGGAATGGTGACAGCGACGCTGGTGGGGCTGGTGCTGCTGGGGTTCACCGGGCAATTGCCGCTCTGACCATTCTCCGTGCAAACGTGCCAGCCAGTGAAGGTGTTATAGGTGTAGAGCGTATTTTCGCCGACGATGTAGACGGTTTGGCTGTCCTGGGTAAATTGAGCAGCGTAGGGCGGATGCACCTCAACCGAGGGATCGATGGGCTGGCTGTTGACGTCGCAGGCGATGGTCGGGCCGGCTGCGGCGAAGGAGATAAGCGTCGCCGCAAGGTTGCCGACGGGAGGCGTGTAGAGATAGAACAGCTGCCGGCAAGGATCGTGGACGACGACCAGTGTGTCGTTGGGAGCTACAGCCAGCACAGTTCCGGGAACGCCGGGAGTCTGATGGGTGAGGGTGGTGCCGGCGGTCGGCGAGATTGCCGCAATCATCAACTCTGCACTGCTGCCCATAAAGAGATTGTTGCCGTTTTCGTCCATCACCATGGAATTGGGTTGATAAGGCAGGCGGATCGGCGTGCCGACATTGCCGCTCTGGAAGTCTATCGGCACCAGGTTCAGCGATTGCGGACTGGACATGTAGAGCAGTGCCTGGCTAGGGCCGGGAGTATTGACATCAATGGCGTTGCTGCTGATGGGCAGACCGGTGCTGAGGTTGCCGATTTCATTCTGCGGCGCGGGATTGCAGACTGACGGCAGACACTGGGCAACAATGGCGGCGGCGCTGGGATAGGCCGGAGTGACGGAACCGCTGTTGCTGACCGGAATATTGATGGGATCGTTCGACGTGTACAGTAGCCGCAATCCGCTGATGGGATTGCCAAGGGTGTCGAGGATGGTGGTGGTCAGCGGCTGAATGTTGTTGATGTTGACAGTAACGTTTTTCTGGTTGGTGGTGCCGACGCTGAGCGAAATGCTCTTGGCCGGGCAGGTAAAGAAATATCCGGCGGTACTGGTGGCCTGGGCGATGGTGGCGTTAATCACGCTGGCGCCAGGCAGATGGGCAGTGGCGACGCCATTCTGGTCGACCGAAACGACATTTGGATTCTGCGGTTGGAAGCTGAGATGGCCGGCGTTGCAGGTAATGTCGTTGGACGACCCAGAGGTGCAAGCACCGGTGCCGGTGCAAACGGTGGCGGCCAACTGGGCTGTCTGGTTCTGGGATAGACAGCTGTTCAGCGCATAGACGGGAACATTCGAGGGCGAGCCGGTGCTGGGGTTATTGGGACACGTGTGTACCGCATTTTTCCCGCCTAACAAGACACTTGTGATCGGTGGGTGGACGAACACCGGAACCGGATTGCTGGTGGCGCCGCCGCCGCTGGCGGTAAGGTACGCCAGACCGCCGTGGGCCTCGTAGATTGGGCTGCCGGGCTGCGGAGGAATGCAGGTGGTGAAGTTGGGAACACCATTTCCGGAATTCCGGTTCCATTCGCCGCCGCACACCTGACCGGAAGGCGAAACGTCAGCCAATACCAGGCTGGTGGTGCCGTAGCTGTAATTCCTGACGGTGACGGAGGTGCCTTTGCAATTGACGGCGGTCGGTGTCGACAGAGAGGCAACTTGCCCATAGCTCAGCGAGAGCCCGTAGACAGCAGGCTCAAGGTCAATCTTGGCGGGCGCAGTCAGCTGCTGGCCGCTTTGGTAGCCGCTGCAGTAATTCTGACCATAATCATGAATGCAGCCAGTGGTAGAAAGACCGATGGGTAGGGATATAGCTAGAATAGCCGCATAAAATACAAACCGCCGCATTGAACCTCCCCGCCGCCGCTTGACGCGGGCTGGCGGTTACTAAGTGCCGCTGTGGTGACTGAGTCAGCTATTTCATTTTAGAGCATTTTCACTGGTACGGGGTCGGATTGGGAGCAATTCCCGGAAGCTTTTCTTCACGAAAACTCTGTGGGGAGAAGGTGGGCTCGGCTGAGGCGCGGAGCGACCGCTGTCTCGGGTCGGTGGATGCGACCTGGCGAATTCCGAACCAGTTGAAGCGCCGACTTGCCGGCACGCACAGCGACCTATTGGGTCGCGGGAATTCGAATAGAGTTGGCAGTGCAGTCGCGCACGGCCTGGCAGGCGGTGGGCTGCAGATCTTTAGCCAGGCAAAATTCGACTGCGGAAAGATAGCGATTGTGACAGCTGACGGCAATATCGTCGGAAGTCATTCCGGGATTGGCATCGGTGAACATCTGCTTGATCTCATCCGCGCTGCGGGTGACGGTACCGCTGGGACTGACCAGCAGTGATGGAATCTGGATGGAGTCGTAGGCTTTGCGAATGATGCCAAAGTATTGATCCGCATTCAGACCGGAACAGGTGCCGTGAGTGGTCCACTCATGCTGGATGAGGCGCGGATCGGGCATGATGTCAAGCATGCTGGAGGGATTTGATAATCCAGGCTCGCTGGAACAGGCCGATGGCCACTGACCATTGTTGAACTGCGGCCACAAGCCGTGCACGACAAATCCGCGAAGAGCACCGCCGCACTGCTGGGCGTTGGGATGTCCGTGGCAATATTCCGGGGACCACGAGAGGGTGAACAGAAAGTAGTCGAAGTTGCCGCTGGGGACAGGTGATTCGTCATTGGCCGTGGTTGATCCTGGCTCGGCGGGGCGCGCGCGGGACAATCTTCCCGCCGGAAATCTTCTCGGCTGCTGACAGCCGGAAGAAATCAGCAAAAAAAACATGCAAAGCGGGAGCAGGGTTCGACGTGGCATGTTTCCTTCCTCCTGGGGATGGGGCGGAACATCGGCGAAACTTAGGACAACAACCTACGGCATTGCGGAAAGGCTTATTTAAGCGTTGACGCAGGAACCTGACCGGAAGACGCAAACAATCTGCGTCCATCAGGATTTTCTTCCGAATTGAGCGATGAGAAACTCGCCGCGGCGAGCCACGCGGCAATTTTATCGTTCCAGCTACCGTGACAGGAAATTCGCTCTAGTGAACCAGCTCGAGCACGGATTTCCAGGGCTTGCCCTGCGATTCCGCCACAGGTTTGCAGGTGATGACGCCGTCGTATGTGTTGACGCCATCCTGCAGGCCGGGATCGGCCTCAATCGCGGCCTTGGCGCCGAGCGTTGCCAGCCGCAGCACATACGGAAAAGTCGCATTGGTCAGGCCGAGAGTCGAGGTATGCGGCACCGCCGCCGGCATGTTGGTGACGCAATAATGCACCACGCCGTCCAGCACATACGATGGATCGCTGTGGGTGGTGGGGCGAGCCGTCTCAATGCAGCCACCTTGATCGATAGCGACGTCGACGATGACAGCGCCTTTCTTCATGGTGGAGACCATGGCCTTGGTGACAATTTTGGGCGCGGCGGCGCCGGGGATCAACACGCCGCCGATGAGAAGATCGGCTTCGCGAGCCGCGCGGCTAACGTTGTAGGAGTTTGAAGCGAGGGTGTAGACCCGCCCGTTGAAGATATCGTCCAGTTCGCGCAGGCGATTCAGGTTCATGTCGATGATGGTGACCTTCGCGCCCATGCCGAGCGCGACTTTGGCCGCGTTGGTGCCGACGATGCCGCCGCCGATGATGCAGACATTTCCCGGAGGCACGCCGGGAATGCCACCGAGAAGAACGCCGCGACCGCCTTTTTCTTTTTCCAGATGCGCAGCGCCGACCTGCACCGACATGCGACCAGCAACTTCTGACATGGGCGTCAGCAGCGGTAGCGTACCGGCTTTATCGCGGATGGTTTCATAGGCGATGCCGATGACTTTCTTCTCCAGCAATTTTGCGGTCAGAGCTGGAACTGGGGCGAGGTGAAGATAGGTGAAGAGCACCAGGCCTTCGCGGAAGTGACCGTACTCTTTCTCGACCGGCTCCTTCACCTTGACGATCATGTCGGAGAGACGCCAGACATCGTAGGCCGAGCCGACGATTTCCGCACCGGCCGATTGATATTCGTCATCGGGAAGAGAGGAGAGAGCTCCCGCATTAGTTTCGACGAGGACGGTGTGACCCGCCTCCACCAGTGCTTTGACGCCAGCAGGCGTGACGCCGACACGGCTTTCGTGGTCTTTGACTTCTTTGGGAACCCCAATAATCATATTTGCTTCTCCTACCGACATGGCCTGCTCCAAAAAAAATGTGCTGTTCACCTAGTGGAAAGTGGTCCTATTCGCCCGTGTCGATCTGGGCGCGCTGCAGGCGATCGGAATAATCGACATAGACAGATTTCCACGTCGTGTAGAAATCCAATGCGCCACTGCCACCTTCACGATGGCCGTTGCCGGTCTGCTTGACGCCGCCAAATGGCAGATGCACCTCTGCGCCAATGGTAGGCGCATTGATGTAGACGATGCCGGTGTCGATGTCGCGCATGGCGCGATATGCCTGGTTCACGTCGCGGGTATAGATAGCAGCGGAGAGACCGTAGTCGACATCGTTGGCAATTGCTAGTGCGTGCTCGAAGTTGTCGAATTCCAGCAGACTAAGCACCGGGCCGAAGACTTCTTCGCGCGCAATGCGCATGGAGGGTTTCACTCCGCCAAAAATGGTCGGCGCGAAGAAATATCCATCCGCATAAGCTTTGCCCTGGAGACGCTTGCCGCCGGTGAGAAGTTTTGCGCCTTCATCGATCGCTACCTTCACATACATGGCGCTGGTTTCCACTTGCTGTTGACTGACCTGAGGACCGACCTGGACGCCTTTTTCCAGGCCATTGCCGATGCGCAGCTTGCGGGCGCGCTCGACCAATTGCTCGGTGAAGCGCCGAGCAATTTTTTTGTGAATCAGGATGCGGCTGGTGGCGGTGCAACGCTGGCCGGTGGTCCCGAACGCTCCCCAGAGCGCGCCTTCCACAGCGAGATCAAGGTTGGCGTCGTCCATCACGATCATGGCGTTCTTGCCGCCGAGCTCCAGCGAGCAGGGTTTGAAGCCAGCGGCTGCAGCCATGCCGACGGCACGTCCGACTTCACTCGATCCAGTGAGACTGATCGCAGTGACGTCGGGGTGTTCGACGATTGGCATGCCGACCTGACTGCCGGAGCCGGAAACGATGTTGACGACGCCAGCGGGCAATCCGGCATCGAGCAGCGCCTGCACCAGGTTGTAGGTGGAAAGCGGCGTGGCCTGCGCGGGTTTAATGACGCAGGTGTTGCCGCAGACGATGGCCGGCAGCAGCTTCCAGCTTGGGATGGCCATGGGAAAATTCCACGGAGTGATCATGCCGCAGACGCCGACGGGCATGCGCACGCTCATGGCGAATTTGTTCTGCAACTCGGACGGCGTGGTATTGCCGAACATGCGTCGGCCCTCACCCGCCATGTAGAAGGCGGTGTCGATGGCTTCCTGCACATCGCCGCGGGTTTCTTCCAGCACCTTGCCCATTTCGCGGGTCATATCGCGGGCATACTGCTCTTTGCGTTCGGTGAGGATTCCGCCGGCACGGAAGAGGATCTCCGCTCGCTTGGGTGCGGGGACAAGGCGCCAGGTTTTGAAAGCTTCCTTGGCGGCTGCGACGGCATCCGAGACATCTCGTGTATCGGACGAGGGAAAGATGCCGACCAGATCGCGATTTTTTGCGGGATTGCGATTCTCAAATGTCTTGCGGGAGTGGGCGCTGACCCATTTGCCGCCAATCAAATTTTTGAAGTTCCTTGTGGTGCTTTTTGCGATTGCCATACCCTTCACTGCTTTCTCTAATACTGAAATTGCAAGCTGTCCTTGCTGCCCGATAGAGGATACATCAAACCCTCCCTATCGGATGTGATTGAGGATTTACGTGACCGTAGCGTGTGCGGGAATGGAGCGGGCGGTCCATCGGCCAATGGCGATGAACACCAGACCCAGTCCGAAGAATGCAAACAATAGCCCCGAAGCGTGAATGAGAGCGCGCGACCATCCAATGGTATCGACATCGATGAAGTAATACGGATACCAATGGGAAACGAATCCCCGCGCCAGCGTGTACGCCATGTAGGCCAGTAGATAGGCGAGCCATCGAACGGCATCGCTCCAGCGAAGCCTGAATTTGGGAACCAGGAAAATCCAGAATGCGACGTACAGCACGGGGACCACATCGTGCAGTAGCACGTCGGCAATTTTCTGCTGGCCTTGCGGGTTCCACAAATGGCGAAGAAGCCAGCTGTAGGTGACGCCGACGACGGCGATGTAGACGGCGATCGCTGACTGGGTTGAAGGTCGCAGAAAAAATTGTCCAGCTGCCGAATGCGGCGCCAGCAACGGAAGTGTGGCGGCAAGTGCCACCAGCAGATTGGTCAGAATGGTAAAGAAGCTGAAGTAATTAATGACCGCGTGGAGCGAGGTTCCCGGCGCCGCCTGTTGCACCATCAACAGGAGTTGCAGCACAAGCGCCAACCAGGCAACGACGGAGATCACCGCCGAGGCGCTGCACATCGTCCGGTCGAGTCTGGTTGTTGTGTTCACGGAAGTTTCAGCCATGGGCTTTTACCAAATGGGGGACTATTTACTTCAACCCCACTCAAGCCAGAGGGCGTCATGAGCTGGCGACTGTCCCGGACTACTGCCGTCCAAAGCGATAGACCATCCCCAGTGCCAATCCCTGGTTATGATCGAAATTCCCGCCAAAGTGGTCAAACAGTATATGCGGAGAAAGCCGGACAGCGAGACCGGGGCTCAAGTTGTAGTCCAGGTGGATGCTGGTGATGGCAGCGCCGACGTTGCCGGCGGGATAAAATCCCACCGTCTGCGGCAGAAAAGGGCCGGTGTTCTTGTCGAAGAATCCGTAGATATCGCCTAACTGCAGGGCGGCGCTGACAGAAATCTTGGAATTGCCGTAGAAGCGATAGATGGGGCCGATCGTGAACGGGAAGACGGCAAACTTGGCGTTATAAGTATTGTTGCCTCCGCCGTTGATGGCGCCGAGCGAGTTGTTCCCATAGTCGCCGCGCGCATCCGCGATAATGCCAAAGCGAGGAGTAAAGTAGCGGGTTGCACCCACGATCCAGCCGCCCATGCCGGAGTTGTGCAGATCGGGGCCCGGGCGAAAGCGCATGTATTCCCCGCCGACATAGACTTCCCAGCGATGAGTATAGGTTTCCGTGACCAGCGCGGCTTCGCGGCGTTGCTTGGTTTGCAGGCGGCGATTCTCCAGGCTGCGGCGAGTGGTCGGCGACTGCTCCGGAGTGGACGAGGAGGAGGACTTCGGCTGGAGTTGCGGAGTTGTGTCCTGCGCCTGCAATGGAGAAGCGATGCAGCTGACGAAGAGTACCAGGACGAAACATGCGAGGCTGAAGCCGAGGGAGCGAAAACCGGAAGCGACGGCGCGACGCGGTGACATGGACCTGAAAATTGGCAAGGGAAAGGAACGGCTTCCCTGGGTGAACTGAGACAGCACTTTTTTCTCCTAAGTCTCCATTAAATCATTTAAATCATTTACGAGTGTTGCGCGACGTAGGTAGTCTATCTGTACCGTGGCGGAAGAGGCGAAGGCGGGGCGCGTTTCTGCATCTAAAAATTGTGTAACCAGGAGAGCTTATGAAGTTTTTGATTGGGCTGGTGATCGGGCTGTTGCTGGTGCCGATCGGCGCGTTTTTCTATTTGAATTATGGAAATCCTCCGGTCGCCGTCGCCGATGCGCCGTTCCCATTTGAGAAGCAAATTGTGCACGTGCCGCTGCATGCGCGCATTGCGAAGGAGATGCCAAAAACGGTGCCAATTCAGCCGACGGCGGACAATCTGACGGCGGGAGCGCAGATTTACCGCCAGAATTGCGCCTTCTGCCATGGGTTGAATAATCAGAACTCCACCGTGGCGCCGCATATGTACCCGCACGCCCCGCAGCTATGGCACGCGCACGGCAGCAACAATGTGGTGGGCGTCAGCGACGATCCGCCGGGAGAAACATATTGGAAGGTTTCGAACGGAATTCGCCTGACGGGAATGCCGGCGTTCGACCAGGTGCTGTCTTCCACGCAGATGTGGCAGGTCAGCCTGCTGCTGGCGAATGCCAATAAGACCCTGCCGCAGCCGGCGATGGATATCCTGGCCAAGCCGCTGACGTTCTAGATCGGGTAAGGTGTTCGGAGTAAGCAAAAACGGGAGCCGCGGCGATCACGCGTCTCCCGTTTTGCGTGCCTGGCGTGCTAGTGCTGAATGGTGTAGGTAAGACCTGTATTGAACTGGACGGAATTGCCTTTAAAGCCCGGAGGCGGATCGTTCAGGTAGCTGTCAATCACGCCCACGGAAAAGGCAAAATTCTTGTAGACAGGAAACGTTGCGCCTACGGAAACGTTGGCCGAGTAGTCCGATGGGGTGTTCCACGCCGGGTTGAACGCGGCGATCTCCGTCAGAACAATCTTCCTGGGAAATTTGCGGACGTAGTTGTCGCCGAAGCTGGAGCCGATGATGTTGTTGGTGTAGGCAGGCGCAGTTCCGGATGCGGAAAACGACTGCTTCGTGTAGTCGACGATGCCGGTGACGTCCAGTTCCTGTTTGGCATCCTTGATCGCAGTAAATCCGGCACCACCACCGTAGAGCTGTTGCAGATCCAGGCCCTGGGAAAAGTTATGGTCCCACATGGCCTGCTCCAGCAGATAGAAGCGGGGGCTCAAATACTCATCCTCTTCAAGGCCGCCATGCAGGATGTTGGTTTTCACCGTGGGCGTATTCGGCTGCGTGACTTTGCCGTAGTTGCTGTTGAAGTTCAGCAGGGTGCGCTGGCGGGCCGGCATCCAGGCGACCGGAGGAACGATGCGCGACAGGACAACTCCGCTATTGATGCTGACGCTGTTCTGGGTGGAATTGACGGTGCTGGCGCCTGCGGTGATAGCGCCGGTAATGCCCTCGGTAAGGCCTTGTTTCTTGTTGACGTTTTTGTCGAAGGTGGGTTGATCGATGAGGTAAGCGATACTCTTCACCGGGATTTCACGCGTGCCGCTGGACGTGGTCACGGTGAGGGTATCGCCTGCGATGGAGACGGTACCGACAGGGATGTCGAGGTTAGCCTTCTTGCGTCCGACCGGCACGCCTGTTTCAATGACGGCGAACGGCGCCTCTGTATGGAGCTCTTTCAGCTTGGCCCACGGCACCTTCACGGTGCCGGCATTGTCGCTGGCGAAGAATACGGTGCCATCGGCCTCGTGGTCGAGCTTACCGGTCAGCATGTCGCCGTTGGAGAAAACCAGGACGTCGGGCTTGGGCTTGGCGGCTGCGTCGGCGGCGTGGGTTTGAAGTGCTGGAAGTAAGCAACCTGCCAGGAGAAGGCGCGAAAATACAGAAGTCTTCTGGCTAAAGCGTCGGGAGTTTTTCGCGTGAATTCGCATAATTTTAGGGTTTCCTGGGAATTTCGATGCAGCTACGGTGGGCGAACGTTGGTCGACGCCGCAAGAATCTATCAACCCGTACTACACTATCAAACGAGAGAGGGCGTGAAATGTCCAATGGATTCTTGAAGAAGATCGGTCGCGCACTTTCCATCTTCGGGGTCTCGGACCCGGACGACGTGCGACGAATGCAGGTTCGAAAGATGCCTGCGGGAGCGGTGAAACCCGCGCCATCGGCAGCTTCCCATGACACTGCAGACAATTCCGCATCGCAGGAAAAGCGAATAGAAGGCGAGTAGGGACGCGGTTCGCGGGCACGACGCTTTTTTCAGCGGATGGCAAATCTTCGCAATGGATGTCACCGGGCCGACAATCCGGCTGCAAGGTTTCAACACCAGCGGGTAAACTGGAGCTATGGGGATTACGCGACAGCAGGCTCTGGACGCATTTGAGTCCGACGATCTGATTGGGCTGGGCATGGAAGCCAACGCGGTGCGGCGCAGGCTGCATCCGGAGGGCGTGGTCACCTACATCATTGACCGCAACATCAATTACACAAATTTCTGCACGGAATATTGCACCTTCTGCGCCTTCTATCGCCCGCTGAAAGGACAGCTGGCGGCGGAGGGATACATTCTCGACTTCGACACCATTTACGACAAGATTCGTGAGACCGTGGAGATGGGCGGGACGGGCGTGCTGATGCAGGGCGGTCTGCATCCTGATTTGAAGATCGATTGGTTTGAGCGGCTGCTGACCGGCATCAAGCAGCGCTTCCCTTCAATCTGGCTACATTGTTTTTCTGCGTCGGAGATTCTGGCGATTGCGGAATATAGCGAGCTGTCCGTGCGCGACACGATTGCGCGGCTGCGCGACGCGGGCCTGGATTCGATTCCGGGCGGCGGCGCGGAAATTCTAGATGACGATGTGCGGCATCGCATTGCGCGCCTGAAATGTGGCACAGAGGAGTGGGTGCTGGTGCATCGCACGGCGCATGAGTTGGGTATGCGGACCACCGCGACCATGATGTTCGGCGTGGGTGAGACCTATGAGCAGCGCGTCAATCACTTTGAAACG
>JAJYBW010000431.1 GCA_021778815.1 Acidobacteriota bacterium
GCCATGCAGTGTATTCACCAGCAGTTTTGTATTGACGAAAAGGTTGGGAAACAGCGCGTCAGTCTTGTTTGGAAAAATTGCGCGCAGCTTCACTGTTCCCGTGGTGGTGTCGATCTGGTTATCGATGGTTTGCAGTTTCCCGGTGGCGATTTTCGTTTGGTTGCCGCGGTCGAACGCCGTGACTGAAAGCGCTTGTCCATGACGCATCTGCGCCAGCACCTGGCCAATATCGTCTTCCGCCAGGGTAAAGACAACCGTGATCGGGTCTATCTGTGTAATCACTACCAACGGCGTCGTGCTGTTCGCCTGCACCACGTTCCCAGGATCGACTGGCCGTAATCCGACGCGACCGGAGATAGGTGCAGTCAGGTGGCAAAACGCGACCTGGACTTCGTCATATTGCACGGCTCCCTGATCGACTTTTACCGTGCCCTCGTCCTGCAGCACCAGCTTCTGCTGGTCTTCCAGCGTCTGCCGCGCAATGGCGTTGCGAGCCCATGCCGTCTGGTAGCGCTCCAAATCCATTCTGGCCTGTGCCAGCAAGTTTGTATCTCGTTCCAGCGCTCCCTGGGCTTGTACCAGCTGCGCTTGATAGGGGCGCGGATCGATGTCGATCAGCGGATCCCCTCGCCGCACCATCTGGCCTTCGCGGTAATGTACGGCCGAAACCAGCCCCGTCACCTGGCTGGTAATTACATCCGTATAGACCGGCGTTACAGTCCCAATCGCATTCAGGTAGATCCCGATATCCCCCTTTTTAGCGGTCGCGGTCCTCACCGTAACTGGCCCGCCCATCATCGCCGCTTTGCCAGAGGGCGCTTTGGCGGTTTTCTGATGGTGCAGAATTACCCAGAAAAGAAAACCAAACAACAGCAAAATCAATACCCAAATCAGGATGCGAACCGTGTGCGACCGGTGCGGTTCGGGTCTGGGAGGGGGCAATGGATGCTCCGGCCCAACGTGCGGAGCTGTCGCTCCTTGTGCCAATTCGTCCTTTTCCATTTCAATAATGTTCGCTTTCCAGCGTATTTTTTGACACCACGGAACGATTCCAGAGGCGGCGCAAGTTCAAGTCTACGAGACGATTTTGCGGCAATGGAGGAATAGACGGAATGGACGCCAAATAAGATTCAGCCCGCCCAGCGCTTGCGACAGAGAAATCGGCGTAGTTGAGATGCACAGAGAGGGGTTCGCGATGGATCAGGAAGGAGAAAAGAGGATGAATTCTGGGGCGAAATGCTGCGTTTTGCGGAGAGGGTGAGAATTCCAGGGCGGCGAGGTTGACTTCGAACGCCCTGGAAAAACTCAGGAGTGAGATTTATGCGGCGACTTGAACATTGACCCGTTCAGAAATCTGAGTCAGGAGTTTGTCGGCATTGGCCTCTTCCTTTTCAATCGACAGCAGAACACGGGCATCCTCTGTCAGGCCGAGGAGGTCCGCCCAGCGACGCAGCGTCCCATAGACCGCAATTTCATGGTGCTCCACTTGTTGGGCAGCCCCGATCAGGGCCACGTTGCGGATGGAAGGATCGGTCACGTCTTTGATCGTGTCCGAGGCTTCCGTTGTGAGTCCATCGATCACCTTGCATGTCTCGGTGTTGGCTTTGCCGTCATTCTTCTGAAGCAGTTGCTGCACCTTTGCCACGTGGCCTTTAGTTTCTTCCAAATGAGTGCGGAAGGCCGTGGACAATTCGGAGTCTGTGGAGTTTTCGATCAGGTCCGGAAGCGCTTTTGTAATCTTCTGTTCCATGTCCAACGCCTTCTTCAGATTGCTGATGTAGAGGCTGCGTAGATCCTCGATATTCGCTGAAATCAGTTTCATGTGTTTGCCTTTCTGTGTTTGAGATGCGTGGGGGGTGAGTATTCGCGGGTAGGGCTCGCGGAAGACGCGGTACGCCCGCGCCTAGCCTCTCTACAAGCCCTCTGCCCTTATTCGAGTTGGATGCCCTGCGCCTTCGCATGTTTTCCCGGCTGCCGCATTCGATGTTGAGCAGATGCAATCCAACTATGCTTTGCGTGCGTGACGCTTGCTCTGCACGCGGCAAGATCGCATGGCAAAGCTCGTGTGGTATCGAAACCAGTCCGTGCCTCGCTATACTAAAGGCTCGGTAGCAATTGCCTATGGCCACGCATTTAGATGAAATTCTCGCAGTTACACGACGCGATCTTGCGTTGCGCAAGCAGTCAGCGAAGCTGCCTGACTTGGAACGTCGCGCCGCCGCTCACATTCCAAGAGGGTTTGCCGCGGCATTGCGTCGCCGCGCGGCCGAGCAACCGGCGATTATCGCTGAACTGAAAAAAGCATCGCCCTCCAAAGGACTCATTCGGGCCGAGTTTCACGTCGCTAGTCTTGCCACCCGCCTCGCACACGCGGGAGCCGCCGCGCTTTCAGTCCTGACGGAAGAACGTTTTTTTCAAGGCAGCCTTGCGAATCTGGAAGAGGCTTCGCGGGCCGTTGGCATTCCATGCCTGCGCAAAGACTTTATCGTGGATGAATTTCAGATTTTGGAGGCGCGCGCTTCCTCGGCCGACGCGATTCTGCTGATTGCTGCCGCCCTGGACGATTCGGTTCTGAAACAGCTGACGAACGCTGCCCACGCGCAGCAGTTGGATGTGCTGTGTGAAGTTCACAATGGTGAAGAGCTGGCGCGAGTGCTCGATCTTGGCTGCGATGCGATTGGTGTGAACAATCGCAACCTGCACACATTTGAAGTG
>JAJYBW010000432.1 GCA_021778815.1 Acidobacteriota bacterium
AAAATCATCATGTTGCGGCCTCTTTCGGCAATCATGTGCCACGGTTTGAGCTGGTGCGCTCTGACGGTTCCAAGTCGATATGCTCGGTCGATGAAAATCCGGAGATGTATCACGCCACCATCGGCGGCATGGGTCTGACGGGGTTGATCACCTGGGCGGAAGTGCAGTTGCGGCCGATTGCGTCGCGCAAGATTCGCTACACGGCCATCAAGTTCAGCGGCATCGACGAATTTCTGTCTATTTCCAGCAGCAGCCGGTCAGAGTGCACCATGGCGTGGATCGATTGCATCTCCCAAGGTCGCGCCTTTGCCCGCGGCATTTATATGCAGGGAGATTATTCCGAGGTGATGGAGCCGAAGAAGACCTCTCCCAAACCGCGCCTCACGGTGCCGTTCGATTTTCCTTCCTGGGCGCTGAACCGCACCTCCATGCGCTTGTTCAACGAACTGTACTACCGCAAGCAGCTGCGCCGGCAGGTGACGGGGCTCATCGACTACGAACCATTTTTCTATCCGCTTGACAGCGTGCTTCACTGGAACCGCATCTACGGCAAGCGCGGCTTTCTGCAGTTTCAATGCGTCATTCCGTGGCGATATGGAAGAGATGGAATCATCGCGATTCTCGAAACCATCGCCGAGTCCGGCATGGCGTCGTTCCTGGCGGTGTTGAAGGTGATGGGAGAGATTCCTTCGGTAGGTTTGATGTCGTTTCCGCAGCCGGGAATTACCCTGGCGCTCGACATTGCTCTGAAGCCGGAAGTGACCTTCCCGCTATTCGAGCGTCTGGCGGAGATGACGCGGGAACTCGGCGGTCGTCTCTATCCGGCCAAGGATGCCTGCATGACAGGCCACCAATTTCGCTCGTTCTATCCGCAGTGGCAGCAGTTCGAGCAATACCGGGACCCGGCATTTACCTCGGCGTTCTGGGAGCGGGTGACAGCCGATGCGTAGACGCCGCAGTCAAATGGAAAGTCTGGAAGAGACGTCAGGCGAGCGACCGAGTCGGCCGGGAAAGCAGCCGCTGCCCAAAGCGATCCTCGTACTGGGAGCGACGTCGGCGATTGCGCAGGCCTGGATGCGACTGCTGGCGCCGCAGGGTGCGAGCTTTTTTCTGGTGGCGCGCAATGCCGCCCATCTGGACTCGGTAGCAAAAGATCTGGT
Organism: Acidobacteriota bacterium; assembly: GCA_021778815.1. Lineage (GTDB taxonomy): Bacteria > Acidobacteriota > Terriglobia > Terriglobales > Acidobacteriaceae > JAKAAZ01. The sequence continues at coordinate 1,161 of JAJYBW010000432.1, forward strand.
CACACGCGGAGCCGAAGCTGTTCATGTCGAGACGGCAGATCTGGACGACACCGCGGGCCACGTCGCCCTGCTGGAAGGCGCGGCCGCAGCGCTGGAAAATCTGGATTGCGCGTTCATTGCTCATGGCGTGCTCGGCGACCAGGCAGCAGGTGAGCGGGATTTTGCCGTCGCCTCGGCCAGTCTGCAGACAAATTTTCTTTCTACCGTTTCGCTGGTGACCTGGCTGGCCAACTATTTTGCGACGCAGCATCGCGGCCGTCTTGTTGTTATCTCCTCGGTGGCTGGGGATCGAGGCCGCAAGAGCAATTACATTTATGGCGCTGCCAAAGCGGGCCTGAATGCGTTTCTGGATGGTGTCCGGAACCGGCTGGATCGCGAAGGCGTGCAGGTCCTGACGGTTCGTCCTGGATTTGTTGCCACGCCGATGACCGCGCACCTGCCTCAGGGGCCGCTGTTCGCTACTGCGGACGATGTGGCACAAGACATTTTGCGCGCCATCGAGCATCGCAGGGATGTTCTCTACACCCCATGGTTCTGGCGATGGATTATGGCCCTTATTCGCATCATCCCCGAGTGGAAATTCAAGAAGATGGACCTGTAGCCGACTCCCTATCCCGTTTCGATGCAACGAGGGGGCTGCCGGGAACGAATTCGGCCGCTGAGCCGTATCATCTTAGGTAGAGAACGGCCGAAAAGCGAGACCACGCATGGGATTCCGGGAGTCACTGAAAATCGCGCTGCAGTCGTTGTGGGCGAACAAAATGCGCTCCATCCTTACGCTGATTGGCGTGGTCATTGGCGTCGCTTCCGTCATCATGATCGTCACCATGATCAATGGCGTGAACAACTATGTCGCGACGAAGGTCTATGGCTATGGAGCCGACGTGTTCACGGCCAGCCAGATGCCGCAAGTGATCATGAGCAGCGAAGAATATCTGAAATATCAGAAGCGGAAAATTCTGCGCATGGACGATTACGAAGCGGTCAAGGATGAATGCACGGACTGCACGGCGGTGGGTGCGGAAATCTCGAAAACGGGCAGTGTAGTTTCGCAGCATCAGTCGGCGACAAACGTCAGCATCCGCGGATGGACCACCGACATGCTGACGATGTACAACTTCAACATTGCGGAAGGCCGATCCTTCACTCCGACCGAACTGCAGCATGACGCCAAGATTGCCGTCATTGGCTATGACATTGTCGACAATGTGCTGGGAATAGGCGATCCCATCGGGAAAGAGATTCGGGTCGATGGAGTTCCATATCGGGTCATTGGAGTGGTTGAGCGGCAGGGAAATACGCTGGGCCAAAGCCAGGATAACTTTGTCGGCATTCCCATTTCGACCTACCAGGCTGTGTACGGCACCAACGATTCCCTCACTATTTATGGCAAGGCCGGCGGGCTGGACGAGAAGCTGGAGCGGGCTTCCGACCAGGTGCGGGCGATTCTGCGCGCCAAGCGCCACGATGCTCCCGGTCAGGACGACAGCTTCAGCATCGATACCAATGCCAGCTTTGTCGGTCTGTTCAAG
>JAJYBW010000048.1 GCA_021778815.1 Acidobacteriota bacterium
ACCCGGCACGAAGCGAATGATTTTATATTGCTCGTTGACCATGGTGCCGACAGTACGCGGCCCAAATTTGGTCGGTCCAGACATCACGGGATGATGTCGCATCTTTGTCAGGATGGCATCAGCCTGGGCCTTGTAGTTATAGATTCCTTGTCCATCTCCCCAACGCGCGGAGGCGAAATAGAGAGACATCGCAAAATATTCTTCTCCGTCAGGCGCCGGCGTCTCCTCATTCGGCGTGCCGTTGGGCTTGCACGACCACGAGAAATATCCATACGCCGGATGTTTCGGATTGCTGATGTACATGTAGGTCTTGGCCCAGTTCCACAGCGCATCGAATTCCGCTTTTTTGTTGAACTGCACAGAGATCATCATGCCGTAGGACATACCTTCGGTTCGCACATCATGATGGGCGACGTCGGTGATGTAGGCCAGGGGTCCATCGGCATTTTTCCCGGAGGAGTAATAGACTGCCTGCGTCTCGGGGTCGCCGTGGAACAGCTGGTTGAAAGCAGCGTTGATTTTGGCGTCGATCAGCGCGTGGGAATGTCCAGCTTCGCGGAATAGATTGCGGTAGTGTCCCGTCGCAAACGCTCCAGAGCCGTCGGGTGGAACAGGTTTCTGCGTGGAAGCAGCGGCAACAGCCGCCGTGAAGAACAGGCTGAAACAGAGGAGACCTATGGCTCGAGCCGACGGTTTGGTGCGCATCTGATCCTCCGAATACGTATTGGCTGCGGCAGAAACAAGGGCTATCCTAGTCCACGTGCAGGAAACGATCAACTCTAATGCGATTTAGATATCAAGTCACCTTCACGATTGCCGTATGGCTGTCCGCGTGCGCGCTGCTGCCATGTTTCGCGCAGGATGCGCCTGCCGCAGCGCATTGGGTGGGCACATGGGGGTCTTCGCAACAGATCCCGGAGCCGGCAAATGCGCTTCCTCCAGACGAGTTACGCGATGCTACGCTGCGCCAGATCGTGCATCTGTCTGTGGGCGGAGCAGAGCTGCGTGTGCATTTGTCGAATGCGTTTGGCACCGCACCGTTGCATATCGACTCCGTCCACATCGCGCGGCCGCTGTCACCTTCGAGTGACCAGATCGATGTAACGACGGACAAGGCGATGACGTTCGCTGGAAGTTCAGATGTGATGATTCCTGCGGGAGCGGAGTATATCTCGGATCCAACTGATTTTCCGGTGAGCGCGCTCTCCAATCTGGCGATCACTTTTCATCTAAATGAGCCTCCCGCGCAGCAGACAGGTCATCCGGGTTCACGCGCCACATCGTATGTGGTGCATGGCAATCTGGTGTCTGCCGCCACGTTGCCGAACGCCACGAGAGTCGATCATTGGTATCAGATTGCCGGCGTCGACGTGACATCACCGGTCGATGCAGTATCCATTGTGGCACTGGGGGATTCCATCACGGACGGTCACGCGACGACGACCAACGGAAACGATCGCTGGACGGATGTACTGGCCGCACGTTTGCAGGGCTCGCCATCGACGAACCATATGGGTGTGTTGAACGAGGGTATCGGTGGCAACCATCTTCTGGTGGACGGACTGGGGCCGAATGCTCTGGCGCGGTTCAATCGCGATGTGCTTGCCCAGACCGGTGTTCGCTACGTGATTGCTCTTGAAGGAGTGAATGACCTGGGCGGATTGACGCGATTGGGCGAGGTGCCGGCTGCCGAGCATGAGGCATTGGTGGCTCACATCGTGGCCGCGTATCAGCAAATGATCCTGCGAGCCCACGCGCACGGAATTAAAATTATCGGCGCGACGATTACGCCGTACTCCGGCTCCGACTATTACCATCCAACAGCACGAGATGAACTGGATCGCAACACCGTCAATGCATGGATTCGCGCTACGGGGCATTTCGATGCGGTCATTGATTTTGACAGGGTGATGCGGGATCCAAGCCATCCCGACCGCTTGCTGCCCAAGTACGATTCCGGAGACCATCTGCACCCGTCGCCTGCCGGGTATCGTGCGATGGCGAATGCCATTCCGCTGTCACTGTTTCATCCGTGAGCTATTCTTCCGCGAGTGCGATGAAGCTGTGCGGCATGACCTTCAGGGTAAAACTGGTGCGCTTGGCGGTGAGAGGCATCTGTCCTTTCGGTCGCGTGGGAACCGGTTCGCCGGAGACGGTCACGCCGGTGGCAATGTTTCGAATGCGCAAATGCGTTCCGAGAATTGAAACGGTCACGGTGACCGGGGCATCGCGGAACGACTGCACCACAAAATGGTTGTTGTCGTAAACGAAGAGGCTTACCTGGCTGGGCGCGTCCAACTGCACCGGAAAATCCTGCAGCAGGTAACTCCGGAGAGCGGTCAAAACCGGTTGCGGAAGCAAGTACAGGTCATTGAAGTTTTCTGGGATGGTGAGGACGAAAAGCGTCCCCTTCGAATAGCGGTCCATCAACAACAGCGGAGCCGCATAGCCATTGGCGGTTGCTCGCACCACGGGCCAGGCGTCGTTTGTAAGAAAACTGATGCGAGGCACAAGAATGGGTGTAGATTCACCCAGGTTGTTTCCGCCTCCAGGTCCGAAGGCACCCCAATATTTCTGAACGTCGAGGATTTGTCCGGTCTCATGCATCTCGACAATGTCCTCTATGCCATGACCTTGCAGTGCGCGGAGCAGCCCGGACGTGATCACGACGTTCTTGCCGGCACGTAACTGACCTTTGATTTTGCCGACAATCTGCGGATCAACTTTTGCGGATTCCGTCAGTAAAACCATGTCCGCATCCGTCGGGAAAGTCGGATACAGGTCAATGGGAATTCCAATCATCCCGAGATAATTGTGAAGATAATCTTCACCGCTGGATTGGTAGGGCTTATAACTTTTCAGGCCGATGGGGTGCCCCAGTTGTCCAACAATCGGGTCGATTTCCGCCAGCGAATAGCCAGCCGCAGTGGCCATATCCGGGGGGCCGGGAACTCCAGATGCCTTATGCCATGCGAGCATCGCGTCATAGTTGAAACTTGTATCGAGAGACTTCCATGCATCTCTATCCCCGGGTACAACCGGTGCGAGCAACGCATCCCAGTTGAATAGGGTGATCTCAGGGGCCTTGGCGAGCATAGTGTCCCACAACTCCTCGCCATAACGGTCGATGTAACGAATGTCATAGGTGTCGACCCAGCCACCGAGATTTCCGCCTGGCTTGATGTTCTCGAAATAGCGGAAGATCTGATAGCTCTCATACTGCTGTAACTGCTGATCGGTCGAGACAGGATCACGGGTCTCGGCCCCGGTATAGATCGAGTTGAAGATTTTAGGTTCCTTGTCCAGGTCGAATCCCAATCCCGGGAAATGTGGGTACCAGTTGGGAAACTTGATCGTGACCTTCACATTTGGATTGACGGATCGGGCTGCGTTGACGACCAGATTCTGTGCAACCTCATCCATCAATGCGAGCCGAAAATCCGTCCAGCTCTTGTCGCCCTTTGCACTGATGTCCGAGTCTGTCTTGGTGTTGTTGAAGAAGAAATCGTCGAGAATGATGTCGTCAAAGTGGCGCGCCGTCAATTCGGACACGTGGCGGACGTAATTGCGCTCTTCCGGATTCGTATAGCAGAACGAGCGAAACTGATGTGTGTCCGCTGCAGTGAACGCGATGCCACCGCCAACCTGAACTCCCTGGTCGAGGAAGAACTTCTTGACGCTTTCAATCAAGGCATCGTCGGCAATCACACCGCTCCGGTAGGTTTCGATGTACACCTTGTCCACCTTGACCTGGCGATTGATGTCTGCCCAAGAGGATTCCAGCCAATGGGGGTCTTTCATGTGTTCGACAATTTGCACTGGAATATACACAGCGACCTGGAAATTCTGATGAGGGGCGCCCGGAGCAGCTGCGTCGGCGAAGCTGGTTGAAGACAGGGCAATCGCGAGAAGGAATAAAAGTAACGATTTCAAGTTCACCGAATACACTCCAGGGAAACTTAGAACGCACGCACGAGCCATCTTTGAGCGACCCCAATATATATGAAAGATGCCGCAGAATTCCAATAGTAAATCGTTTCAGTACGCGCATTCGGTGGCGACGAGTTTTGTCCGAGCAGTATGCTGGAGACGCGGATTGAAACCGACGTTGCACGGGGGTTCATATGAATCAGGTTTATCGCCTGGCGGTACTTGTCTGCATGGGTACGATTGCGTTCTCGCAGAAAACGACAGTGACTCGCCCGGCGATCACAGGAATTGCCGGCGTTGGATTGGCGGCACAAAGCCTTCCCGCGGATCGTACGTTCTATGAGAAAACCCTGGGCTGGTCGGCAGCCCCATCGATCGAAGGTCCCGATGGCTTACGCTTCTATGGCGTGCTGAAGCAGTGGGTGGAAGTTCTGCCCGCCACAAGCGCCGACCAGCATCCGTTCCGATACGTCGCATTTGCAACGGCAGACGCGAAACGGATGCGGTTATACCTGGCTCAGCACGGTGTAAAGGTTCCAGCTTCTGTGACGCTCTGGACGGACGGCAGCCAAGGCTTTCGCGTGAAGGACCCAGAAGGGAACACGATCGAATTTATCCAGCGTGGTCAGCTGCCTGCACATTCGGCTCCCGATTCGCATGCGATCAGTTCTCAAATCATTCATGCAGGGTTTCAAGTCCGTAGGGCGTCGGTCGAGGACGACTTTTACAAGAACATCCTCGGATTCAGGCCGTATTGGAAGGGTGGAATGAAAGATGGCGTCACCGATTTCATCTCGATCCAGGTACCGGATGGCACGGACTGGATCGAGTACATGTTGAATGTTCCTGCAAATCCCAGTCATCGTCAGCTGGGCGTTGTCGACCATGTTTCGCTGGGGGTAGTGGACATCGATACCGTGGTTTCCAAGCTCTCGCAGCGTGGCTGGAAGCCCTCTCCGGCCTCGCATAAGCAGATGGGCCGCGATGGAAAATATCAGCTCAACCTGTATGATCCGGACGATGTGCGGGTAGAGTTCATGCAGTTGCGTCCCACCGAGAAGCCTTGCTGCTCTCCGTTTACCGGACCGCAACCAGAACCCGAACGATAGTCAAGCCCATCTGAGTGCAATTCGATTTTCGTCGTCGGCTGCATTGCGTCGGTTCAGATGCAAAACACCATGTACGAAATCCCTGGTCGAAATGCCGGACGCGTATCCGATTGCCAAATGGCAGAGTCGAAGACCAATTTCGCTTGATCCAAATGTGCTTGGTCCGTCTCGGCAATCCAGCTGAGTTTCGCCTAGCATTCGCCGACCTGGCGGACAGTTTTAGTGGTATCCAATCAACATTTTTGGCAAGGTTTCCTGCTCCAGGAAACGACGATTGGATCCTGTTTCAGTTATGGGGCACATTCAAGAAAAGCGATTGTCTACATGTTCGCCGTCGTTGCCATCTGCCAACGATTTTACGATCCGATGAATGGTGTCCCCCAACCTGGGGACTAAAACAGTTTAGAAAAGCAAAAAACATCTTGACAATCGAGGTGCGATTGGAATAAACATTGCTGCGGCCAAGTAAAGCGATTTAGTCGGTGCTGTGTTTTCAGCGGTCGCCCCTTGCCACATGGAAAGTCAACGATTGAAAAGTCGCATGAAGGTGCACCCCCTCGGGGCTTTGGAGGCAAGATGAAACAGTTTTATGGGTTCGGCAGGTCTGCGAACGTCAACCTATCGCTTGTGAAGCGCAGTGTAGGCCTTCTGATGGCCATCGCACTGCTTTTGGTATTTCTGCCCGTTGCGCACGCGCAGACTACGGCAACACTTTCTGGCACGGTTCAAGATCCGACTGGAGCGGTTATCCCCGAGGCGCAAGTCACCCTGGTGAATCAGGACACGCAAGACACCCGTGTGGTGACCAGCAACGCAACGGGGTTTTTCGCGTTCCCGTCACTTCTGCCCGGAACCTACTCAATTAAGGCCACCGCGAAGGGTTTCGTTCCCAAGCAATTGACCGGAATCATCCTGCACGCCGGCGACTCTCGCACGGTGACAGGCTTTAACCTGGCCATCGGCAGCGCCGCGCAAAGTGTAACCGTGCAGGCGGCTGCCCAGATGATTCCAATGACCACAGGTTCGCGCTCCGATGTCCTGGACTACAAGGACATTACCAACGTCGCTCTGGAAGGCCGCGATATTACGGAAATGTTGAAAGTGCTGCCCGGCGTCGTTCAGACTCCGAACGGCCTCAGCAACGGCGCGTCCTTCAACGCGTTGACCGTCACCGCGCAGACCAGCTCTGTGGGCAATGGATTGAACGTGAGCGGCGCCGAATATCGCGGCCCGCAGCAATTGCTGTCGGATGGCGTCAATGTCATCGATCCGGGAGATATGGGCGGTTCAATCGGAACCATCAATCCTGAGATGGTGCAGGAAATGACGGTCCTGACCTCCAACTTCGGCGCAGACCAGGAGTTCGGTCCGGTCGTGATCAGCACCATCAGCAAGGCCGGTACCGACCATTACCACGGGGAAGCGTATTTCGACGCCCGCAACGACGTTTTAAACGCCAACGACTGGCAGAGCAATCACCAGGGCAAACCCAAGGGCGGCGCGTCGTACTATTACCCCGGCGGCAATATCGGCGGATATGTGCCGAAAACCCACAAAAAGCTGTTCTTCTGGGGCGGCTATGAAAGATGGCTGCAAAACCAGGGAAATGCCAACGTTCTCCAGTCCTACATTCCCAGCCCGGAGATGATGGCCGGAGATTTCACCAACGACAATGCGGACAACCGGGCACTCTGCCCCAACGGTTTCGGCCCCACGCAGACAGGCTGGTGCCAGGATCTTTCTAAAACCATTTATTCGGACGGATCTGCGGCGGCAGACTCCACGGCTCTTCCGGGCTACCACGTGACCAGCGACGGCACGGTGCTGGATAACGGCGCGTCCGTTCCGGCCACCTTTATCTTGCCGTCGTCCACTGCTTTGTCCTCGTTCTGGCCCAAGGTTTACAGCAGCCCCGGGACGCCGAGCACGGCGGGAGGCTACTCCAATCCAGCCACGACTCCTGGCGGCTACAACTACTACCAGCCGATCATCAACCACGTCAACGGCTGGGTATGGCGTGCCCGCGTCGATTGGAACCCGAGCGACAAGACCAAGTTCTACATCTCCTACCAGCAGGAGTACAGTTCCTCGCTCGACCAGGGGAACGGCGCCCACATTTACTGGACGCCAGGCAATTCCGTGCCCTATCCGGGCGGAGGCTTGTATCAGTATTCGTACACCAAGACCGCTGCCGGTCACTTCATCCATGTTTTCAACTCCACCACCACCAATGAGTTGATCGCGAGCTGGGGCTATGGAAACCTGCCGAATCAACCCGCCAATACGTCGGGAGCTTACAGAACAACGTTTGGCTACCCGACCGCTGCCGGATACGGTCAGGTGTTCAGTCCAGGGTCAAAGCTGGCTCCCGCATACAATTCAGCCGGAACCAACAGCTTCCCGGATTTCTCGCAGGGAGATGACTACGAACCGTCGGGCGTTTATCAGGTTCGCAAGGAAGATCCCGCCTTTGCCGATAACTTCACGAAGGTCGTGGGTTCCCATACCTTGAAATTTGGCGCATTCACCATGAATACCCTCAATTATCAAGGGGGTGGGCAGCAGATGAATGGTATTTTCAGTTTCGGCCAGAACCAGAATCCGTTCTTGGGCCATGTTGTTGGCTCAAATAATCCAACCGCCAACTTCATTATGGGTTCGGTGACTGGGTATAACGAGGCCAATAAGTCGCCCAACAGCGATATGGCGTATCAGATCGTTTCCGTCTATGGAAACGACAACTGGAAGGTGAACAATCGCCTGAACGTGGAAATCGGCGCGCGTCTGGAACATGTCGGCCACTGGTACGATCGCACCGGGGTCGGCATGGCCGTATTCTATGCAAGCCGCGTCGCGTCGGATTATTACTCCGGCAAAGCTGAGCCAGGTTTCTACTGGCACGGAATGGATCAGGGCGTACCGCTCAGCGGTCAGCCGAACCGTCTGGCCTTCCTTTCCCCGCGCTTCGGCATGGCCTACGATGTGTTCGGAAACGGCAAGACGATGGTGCGTGGCGGATGGGGCGCGTATCGGTGGCAGGACCAGTACAACGACTATGCCGCCGATTTGCAAACGGCCCAGAATATCCGAAGCTATAGCCTGCCGGGTGGTAAGGAAATCCTGCAATCGCAAGTGGGCCTCATCAATACCCCAGGATCCCCAATCGCTCCGGCCGCCGTTGCCGGTCAACCGGGGTTCCAGCCAGGAACAGGAACCTATGGTTCCTATACGGGCGCATCCCCAACCGACTACGGAATTCCGCTCACCTATAGCTGGAACCTGACTATCGACCAGCAGTTGCCTTGGAACTCTCTGCTGGATGTTGCCTACGTCGGCAGCAGCAGCAGCCAGATGACCAATCTGGGAGAGTCGAGTAATGGCTCTGCGTATAACGCCATTGCCGACCAGAACAAAACCCCGATCGGCGCGCTTTTCAATCCCGATCCAAAGACGGGTCTGATCGCCACCAACCCGGAGAATGTGAGTACGACATGTGCCGGCGTAGGCAATTGCAACCAGTATGCGGATTACCATCCGTTCGGGTTTGCCTACGGGACCAACTCGGTGTACATGCACCAGTCAAATTTCTTCTCCAACTACAACGCGATGCAGGCCTCGTGGACGAAACGGGCTGGCAGATTCACCTTCGACTTCAACTTCACCTGGCAGAAGCAACTGGGAACCGCGGCACTCCAGGTCAACCCCTTCAATGTCCGTTCCAACTACGGAATCTTGAATGTCAATCGGCCCTACCTGTTCAACTCGAATTACATCTATCAATTCGGGGAACTGATCCACGACAACAATCTCTTCCTCCGGGGTGCAGTGAACGGCTGGACCATTTCGGGTATCTCTTCCTGGCAGGCGGGTGGCAGTCTTGCGCAGGAGAACCAGGGCAACTTTGTCCAGAGCATTAACACCAGCTATGATCCGGCAACGTTGCCGGCCAATGCGAACGCTTTGGGAATCACTACAGGTCTCGGGTCCGATACCTATTATGGAACCGATGCCCCGCTGAACAGGATGCCTGTGTTGTCATGCAATCCAAAGTCGGGACTGACGGGTGGTGCGATCCTCAACCAGGACTGCTTCGCTGCGCCGGCGATTGGCCAATATGGAGGGCAAAAATATCCATATTTTGCGAACGCAGCGTTCATCGAAAATGACCTGGCGCTCTACAAGACGTTCGGAATCCGAGGCAGCCAAAACGTTCAATTCCGTATCTCGGCCTTCAACTGGCTCAACCATCCTCTGCCGCAATTCAGCAGCAACAACCAGTTGACCCTGCGGTACACGGCCGACTACAACACGAAGGCACTCACGTTGAATAAAGCCGGCGATTCACCCACCTGGGGCGTTCTCGATAGCAAAGCCGGAGCCCCCAACCAGAGAATCATCGAGTTGAACGTGAAATATAACTTCTAATCCAACCTCCGCAGAACTTCGGGGCATCTCGCAAGAGGTGCCCCATCCTTTTTTAAGGTGCTGCGCGTCGTTTCGGAAGCAGGAGCCGATTCTCCAAGGTGCGATTTATACTGGCTTCATTGTCAAAGACCCGAGACAATCTGTTGATCTCTCGGAACTTCCAATCCCAATGCCTGCATGAAGCTCTCGCTGAGAAACCGACGTTTGCATCCTTTGCCGGTTACGGTAGCTTTCCTCGCAACTCTATTTGTTATTCCTTCCTATGCATATCAGGCGAACCGCCCGTCTGGTTCGGATCTGAAGCGAGATTACGATGCGGCTCAGCAAGCGCGGTCGCAAGGGGATATGGCGCTCGCGGCAACCCATTCCAGACTTTTCATCGTGCATGCGTTGAATTTGCTAGCTCAGAACTTTGCCAATGTAGGCGATCACAGCGAGGCGGCTTCTTTATTTGACGAAGGGCTTCTACTCGACCCCGATGACGTTGCGATGCGTCTGGATTACGTGCAAGAGGCCATCGCCGCCGGTGATCTGGAGAAGGCCACAGAACTGGCACAGGAGGCCGTGGCACGGGCTCCGCGTAACGCATCGGCGCACCTCACCCTGGGGCGGGTTTTGTTGCTCAAGAAAGAGAACCTACAGGCCCAAAAGCAGATGGTAATTGCTGTGGCGCTCGATCCGAACTATGCCGACGGCCTTGCGTTGGCACGGGCTGACCTGACGCTAAAGCAAGAAGCTCAGGCTGCGACCATTTTTCAAGAGATGCAGAAGGGATTTGGCGATACCGCCCAGCTACACATGGACATTGGCCTGCAGTACGCGGAGACGGACTATTCGGAGCAGGCCGAGCAGGAATTCAAGAAAGCCATCGCCGAGAATGACAAACTGCCCGGCGCGCATTATTCTCTGGGCGCGGCGTATTTGCAGAATATGGGAGAGATGAATTTTCCCAAGGCTGCAGCTGAGTTCCGCAAAGAACTTGAACTTTCTCCCAACGACATATTGAGTCATTCGCAGCTGGGATATATCGCGATGAAGCAGCATAATTTTCCCGAGGCGGAGACGGAGTTGCTTCGCGCGAGCACGCTGGCGCCGCAAGATCCGGATATCGATTTAATGCTGGGTCAGTTGTATATCGAGATGAATCAACCGGTGAAGGCGGAGGCGGCGCTAAGGCGATCGATCGAGTTGACTCACGATCTGTCACGAAACAACTACCAGGTGCAACGCGCCCACTACTTGCTGGCTCGAGTCCTGATGCAGTCCGGAAAAGCGGAGGAAGCCCGGCAGCAGATACAAATTTCAAATGGGCTGCTCCAGCAGATGGACCAGGCGAAGCAGGGTCAGCTAGCGGGCTCCGCACACGGAGAGGCTCCGTCGCCGCTTCCAGACAATAACATGAGCCGGCCTGCCGCGATCGATGCGCAGCAGTTGCAGAAGGCTAAAGCGATTGAAGCCAGGCTTGCCCCGGCCATCGCTGACACCTACAACAACCTTGGAGTCATTTCGGCGATCCAGAAGGATTACCAGCAGGCCGCAGCCTTTTTTCAGGACACAGCGGAGTGGGCGCCGGGTCTGGAGGGGTTGGACCTGAACTGGGGACGGGCTGCATTTCTCGGTGGAGAATATGAGCAGGCCATCCCGCCGTTGCAGCGGTATCTCGAGTCCCACCCAGAGGATGAAAGCGCACGATCCATGTTGGCGACCAGCCTGAAGCGAATCAAGCAGGATGGACAAAATCAGAAAAAAGGAAGCGATCGGTAGCCTATGCACTCGCTCCTATTTCTCTTCGCATTGTTACTGCCACCAGCGGCGGCACCGTCGACGCCATCCCCAATACGTTTTCATGATGTCGCGTCCAAAGTCGGCATCACAAAGGTTCCCTATACGTCGCCGGAGATGCGATATCTGCTGGAGACCATGGGCGGAGGCATCGGGCTGTTGGATTGCGATGGCGACGGTAAGCTAGACATCGTCACGGTGAATGGTTCGTCGGTCGACCATTTCCTGCATGGCGGCGACCCGATGATTACGCTCTATCACCAGGATGCTGGATTGCACTTTACCGATGTCACGCAAGCCGCCGGGCTGACCACGAAAGGCTGGGGCATGGGCCTGGCCATTGGAGATTTCAACAACGACGGTCTACCTGACATTTATGTTGCGGGTTATGGGCACAACGTCCTCTATCAAAACATGGGCGACTGCAAATTCAAGGACGCGACCCAGCAAGCGGGAATTGCCGGTGGCGGCTTTAGCGTTGGCGCAGCCTGGGGAGATTACGATCGCGACGGCAACCTGGACCTTTTTGTATCGCGATATGTCAACAGCGACATTCACCATCTTCCTCAGCCGGGTGCCAAGGCTCTATCGTATCGAGGGCTGCCGATTGAGGTTCCCATCAGCGAAGGCGAATCCGATCTGCTATTCCGCAACAAGGGAGATGGCACGTTCGAAGAGGTAGGGGAGAAGGCAGGCGTCAGCAACCCAGATAAGCGGCTCGGAATGGGAGTTTCCTGGGGAGACTATGACGGCGACGGCTGGCCGGATTTATTTGTCGCCAATGACCAGGGGCCGAATTTTCTCTATCACAACCTGCACAATGGAAAGTTCGAAGAGGATGCGATGTTGCTGGGAGTTGCCCTGAGTCAGGATGGCCATCCGATGGGTAACATGGCGGGAGATTTCGGCGACTATGATCGCGATGGAAAATTCGACCTTGTCGTCACCCGGTATGGATACCAGCCGATGACTCTCTTTCACAACCAGGGGGCGGAGGGTTTTGTCGACACCACCTGGGATGCAAAGATTTTCCAGCTTAAGTATTCTCCTGTGCGCTGGGGCAGTGGGTTTGCGGATTTTGATAACGACGGATGGCCGGACATTTTTGTGGCGACGGGGAATGTGAGCCCGCTGGTCGATACGCTGCCGGACGAGTTGAAATATCGCGAGCCAATCCAACTCTATCGGAATATCGCTGGAGGTTCGTTCAAGGAAATCGCGGATATCGCCGGGTTGAACGATGGACCGTTGCAATCAAGACGTGGAACGGCGTTCGGCGACATCAATAATGATGGCAATGTCGATGTAGTGGTCTATAACATCGGCGCACCACCGTCCGTTTTTATGAATGAATCTAAAAACTCCAATCATCGGGTTTTGTTTCGCCTGATCGGGAAGAAAAGCAATCGCGCGGCGATAGGCGCACGCGTGACCGTTGTGACCGCGAAGATGACGCAGATCGATGAAGTTCACGGCGGGGGCAGCTATCTCTCGTCGAACGATACCCGTCTGCATTTTGGACTGGGTGAAGATGCGGTGATGACGAAGGTGGAAATCGCATGGCCGAGCGGGCAGAAGGACGTTCTTAACA
>JAJYBW010000433.1 GCA_021778815.1 Acidobacteriota bacterium
GCAGAAGCGGAAACATAAGCCGGCAGCTCACACCGTGACCAGCTAGCAATTCACCGATCGGTAGCGAAGAGTGAATGCCCGGCAAAAACGCTTTTCATCATCACTGTGACTGACATCGAAAAAATCCTTTCTGCTTTATGGATGGGCCCGCTGTGCCCGGACTTCGCGTACCGCGATCGACCGATGGACGTGAAGGCCTGCACCTGTCTGCGCGAGGAGTAGAATTCAGTGGCTGTTGAAGCCCAAAAGGGGATGACGATAAGTGCGCAAAATCAAAATTCTGGCTCTATTCCTGGCGTGTTCGTTGCTGGCATTCGCCCAACAGGGCAGCGACAATTTGACCCAATCTAAACCATACCGTCATCTTACGATTCGCGTTTCCAGTGATCTTCTGAACGGAAAGCTTGATCATGTCGAGCTGCCAAAGTACCCAGAGGCGGCATTGCAAAACCGCATTCATGGCGACGTGATATTGGGAGTGATTGTGGATGAATCGGGCAAAGTCATTCTCGCTTCCCCAGTTGAAGGCGACCCGCTCCTCACCGCGGCGAGCGTCGAGGCACTGCGGGAGTTCCACTTCCGCCCAACGGTACTGAATGGGAGGGCCATACAGGTCGACAGCGTAGTGGGGTTCCAATTCTCAATTCATGGGCATGGCGCGAACCGGACGGGGAAGGTCAAGTATCAAGCACCCGCACCTTACCACAAAATTAGCGCCGGTAATATGGCGGACAAAAATGTTTTAGTTCTGTGGCCTCGGAAGCTTTCCGGCGAGGAGCCGCAACTGCCTCCGGATCTCGCCGGCAAATCTGGCTCAGTCTATCTGAATATCACCATCGGGGAGGACGGTAAAGTCCAAGACGTGAAGGTGCTTGGCGGTGACAGCGCCCTCGTTGATCCTGTCGTTGCTGCCGTGAAGAAATTTATCTACGAGCCGCAAATGGTGCATGGAAAGCCATCAAAAATGACCACCGAAGCCAGCTATCACTTTGGATCAGCAACCTAGCCACGCCCGCAAAACAGCAAACAGCGTCGAGATGCTGTTTGCCACCCTCGCGCGTTCTCGCTAAGGTGGAATGAAAATAGTTTCTGACTCAAAGTCTCTTCAGAAATTCCTTCACCTGTTCCAACTGAGGAAACATTTTTTCCTCCTGCTGGAATTCGCGAGAGTGTACACACCTGCGTCCGCCGCGCATCCTTACCGGATGTTTTAAGTGCAGCATCTCGTGAAACACCAGGTACTCGACCGCGTAGCGAGGCGTCTCTGGCCTGTCGAACACGCGACTGACCACGATGGTATTGTGCGCAGCATCATAATGGCCCAACTGTCGCCGCGCCGAGTGGGCGCTCCAGGTCAACACCGGCCTGCCTAACAACCCATTAAAGAATTGTCGATTCAGATGATCGAAGACTTCGTCCAGGTCGTAAGTATCACCTTGCGCGGTGGAAATATTTTTTCTACCACGACTGCGCCGCACCATTTCCGCCCGGCGAATCACCGCGTCGCTTCCCAAATGTCGACGATAGCGATTCGCATGCAGGGGCTCAATCGGCTTGCGATATAGCTTCGCCAGCAGGATGTGGGCAATCGCGCGTGTCACGCTGTCCGGCGCGCCCTCCAGCATGTCGGAGAGTCGGACAAATGCCGTGCCCTCGCGCAGCCGAATCGTCGTATTCACGCCCGTAAAAGGATAGAAGCTGATGTGAAACAACGGCATGGGCGCTCGCGGTCGGAGCCGTCTGTACTCTTCGCAGAAAATGTCTTGCAGGCGCAGTCCAGACGTTGGAGTTTTCAGGTCAGGTTCCAGCATGGGGAGAAGCGCTGGGGGCGATGCGGTCAAAGCGATGTTCCCTTCTGCAGTTGGTTCCAGTCTTGATTGTAGAGAATTTTGATGCACGCTGTCAGCGCCTCGCATCCGGCGCCAGGCATTCTCCAGCCATGTCATTACGTAGGGCAATCGCTGCCTATTTCTGCAGCGCCTTCAGACGCTGTCGTGTTTGTTCCACTTCGTCCGGATATTGATCATGAGCGGCGGCGAGAAATTTTTGATAATACTGGATCGCCTGTTTTGTTTGATGCAGATGGTCCAATGCCGTGGCGCGCAGAAATAATGTCGCCGGACTGTCGCTCAGTGTTTGCGAGCGATGATCGAGTGCCGTCAGCACCAGCGAATATTGCCCATCTCTCCACGCAGCAAAGGCAAGCCCGCTCCACGCATCCTCCTGCGCCGGCTGGATCTGCAGCGATTTCTGAAATGTCTCCACTGCCTGCGGCCATTGTTGCTGGCGTACCAGGTTCTGCGCCGTAGCCGTCAGCAAGCCAGCATTGTTTCCGTCATTCACCAGCAGTTGCTGATAGAGGGGCGCCGCCTTGTCCGGATGTCCCGCGCTGCTGTAGAGGTCCGCCAGCATGCGTGTCACGGCAGGCTGATCGGGATTCTGTTGATGCAGCGATTCCAGTTGCGACTCCGCCGCGGAAGTATTTCCTTGCCCTGCCAGCGCGGTCACGGAAAGCGCCAGCAACGTTGGATCGTTCGGCTCTTGCTTCAACGCCGGCTGCAACGCAGTCTCCGCATCCTGGAACTTCCCCTCGTGAATCAAGGCTCGCGCGAATCCCTCTGTCGCGGCGACGGAGGTTGGATCTTTCGCGAGTATCTTCTG
>JAJYBW010000049.1 GCA_021778815.1 Acidobacteriota bacterium
AACGATTTCACTTTCACGGTGGTGAAGCGGCTTAAGCCGGATGTGGAGTTGAATGCCTGGGTGCAGTATGAGCGCTGGAAAGCTCCCGTATACAAAACCGGCGGACAGAACGACGTGACGACGAATGTCCAGATCACCTGGTATCCGAAGTTGACGCACACGTTGCGCAAGTGGTGAGTGGGCCGAGCGCGGCGGCTTGATTCCAGACCCTGGCGGCGATGGGCTGTGGCGGGATGTTTTCCTGCTTAACTTCCGGATCGTTCGCGATTCCGGAATTACGTCGATTTTTTACCGGGTGAAACGGGTTCGAACGAGTACGACAATCGTCGTTGACATACGATAACTATCGTAGTATTGTCATTCTCATGCATGCGTCAGGTCATTCCAATCACACAACTCCCCTTCCTACAGAAGCCGAACTCGAGATACTGAATATTCTCTGGACTCGAGGCCCCAGTACTGTGCGCGAGGTTCACACTGCGCTGAATGGGAAACAGACGGGCTACACGACGGTATTGAAGCAGATGCAGGTGATGGCCGAAAAGGGCCTGTTGATGCGCAGTGAGCGATTTCGCTCGCATGTGTATGAGGTCCGGTTTCCAAAGGAGCAAACGCAGAAATTGTTGGCAAGAAATCTCCTCGATCGTGCATTCGAGGGTTCAACGAGGAACCTCGTTCTCGGCGCGCTTTCGTCCCGGAAGGTTTCCTCCGCCGAGTTAGCAGAGATCCGGCGGATGCTGGATGAGTTCGAGAAAGGGTCGCGATGAGTTCATTCGTCATGTTCTCCGAGCAGCCGCTGGTTCGCGCCCTTGGATGGAGCTTGCTTCACTTCGTTTGGGAGGGAGCGATCGTCGCAGTTTTGCTGGCGCTGGCGCTGAAGCTGCTGCAGGGTCGATCTCCGCAACTGCGATACGTAGTGGCCTGCTGCGCTCTCGCGTTGCTGACAATTTTGCCCGTCTGCACATTTGCGTACCTCGCAATCCCATCGCGTGCCGTAGACCAGGCGATCTCCTATTCAATCGCAAGCCAAAGTCCGGTCGTCGGTCTTCGCAGCAACTTCGGCGGGGTTGCAGATTCGTGGCTGAATCAATTGGCAACATCCCTTGATCGCGCGATGCCGTGGGTGCTGGCTATTTGGCTTGCGGGCGCGATTCTTTTTCTGGGCAGATTGAATCTAGGCCTGATTGTCACCCGCAGAATGAAGTCAAAAGCGACTCAATCGGCATCCGCTGAGTTGCAGTTGGTGTTTCGCAATCTGAAACATCGTCTCGGAATTGCGCGTCCGGTCAGGCTGGCAAACTCAGCGCTGGTGCAAGTGCCCACTGTGATTGGATGGTTGAGCCCAGTCGTTTTGATTCCCCTGGGATGCCTCACCGGGCTATCGCCGATCCAGATAGAAGGCATACTCGCACATGAGCTGGCGCATATACGCCGACACGATTATTTCGTCAGTGTTCTCCAGTCTTTGATAGAGGCAGTCCTCTTCTATCATCCTGCGGTCTGGTGGGTATCGAATCAAGTGCGCAATGAGCGCGAGGATTGCTGCGACGACCTGGCGGTGAGAGCAAGCGGCGATTCGCTGGGCTACGCAAAGGCGCTATCGCTTCTGGAAGAACGTCGTACTTCTTACCCCGTGGTTAGCCTGGGCGCAAGCGGAGGCGCTCTTATGATGCGAATCAAACGGCTGCTTGGATACGAGGAAACTCCAGCCTTTTCGCAATGCGCCGCGATGACGGTCCTGGCCGCGGTCATCGCAGCAGCCGCATTGGGCATTGGCGCATTGGCTGGCGCCCAGGCTACTCCAGATCAAGCGGTGTCCGCAGGAAATGCTGAAGCCGCAAGGTCTATGCCGGCGGTGTATCGAAGGTGGCTGGATGAGGATGTGGTTTGGATTATCACTCCGGAAGAGCGGACGCAGTTTGCGAAGCTATCCAGCGATGAAGAGCGCAATGAATTCATCCGACAGTTCTGGCAGCGTCGCAGCATGGAGACTCCGGGTGGCAACTTCAAGAAAAAGTATTATCAGCGCATCGCCTATGCAAATGAGCATTTCCGTGGGCCGGGGATTCCCGGGTGGAAGACAGACCGTGGACGAATCTACATTATGTATGGGTCGCCGGATTCAATTGACGCACATCTCAATGCCGACGGCGCGACGAAACCTTACCAGCTCTGGCATTACCGCGCGATTCATGAGTTCTCGAAGCCTGAGCGGGAGCAGGGGACGGCGGGGCTCCGATCGCGACTCGTCACGCGGAAGGACGTCGATATGAAGTTTATCGACACCTGTAGTTGCGGAAATTTTCAATTGCAGGCCTCTCCGAAGAAATGACCTCATGCCGGAGGGGCGGATCGATTGATCGCGGGCAATCGAGCGACAACCCCTAGCCGGCGACGATTAGGTCGGCGGGGAGGGCGCGGAAGTAGGCGATGGTTTCGCTGAGACCCTGGTCGAAGGAAACCACGGGCTCCCAGGCGAGCAGTTGGCGGGCTTTGGTGATGTCGGGACGGCGGCGCGGTGGATCGTCCTGCGGCAAAATCTCAAAACGAATGCGGCTGGAGGAACCGGTGAGCGCAATCACGCGCCGGGCGCAGTCGAGAACGGTATTCTCGGCGGGATTGCCAAGGTTGACGGGCAGGGGCTCTTCGATGCGCGATAAGCGGATGATGCCTTCGACCAAATCTGTGACGTAGCAGAAGCTGCGGGTGTGCGAACCGTCGCCATAGACGGTGACATCGGCTCCGCGCAGCGCCTGCATCACGAAGTTGGAAATGACGCGGCCATCGTCGGGCTGCATGCGCGGACCATAGGTATTAAAGATTCGGACCAAATGGCCATCGACGTTGAAGTGAGCGCGATAGGCCATGACCGCGGCCTCGCCAAAACGTTTGGCCTCGTCATAGACGGAGCGCGGACCGACCGGGTTGACGTGGCCCCAATAACTTTCCGGCTGAGGGTGAATCTCCGGCGTGCCGTAGCACTCGGAGGTGGAGGCGTGCAGCACCTTGGCTCGATATTTTCGGGCCAGGTCCAGGATATTCATGGTGCCTTCCGAACCAACCCGCAGCGTCTCAATGCCGAGGCGCATGTACTGGGGAGGGCTGGCGGGGCAGGCGAAGTTGAAAATGTAGTCGATGGGGCCAGGATCGAAGAATTCACAGATATCGTGCTCGATCAACTCAAAGCGTGGGTCGCGGGTAAGATGCGCCAGGTTGTGAAACACCCCGGTGGACAGGTTATCGACGCCGACGACGGAATGGCCCTCCGCCAACAGACGATCGGTGAGGTGCGAACCGAGAAAGCCAGCCGCGCCGGTGAGCAGCACGCGCATTTTTTTTTTACCGCGAGCGACCGGGGGGACCAGGTACGGTGCGGCAATCTTTTCTGACGGGATACTGCGCGGGACGGATGCACCGGTTTCGGCGAATTCTGAAAGTTCTGGCTGGCCTTCGAACTCCGTGACCCCGGCTGCTGGACGTCCGACGCTGAGGTACATCATTCCCTGGCGAACGACATCTTCCGGCGCGAACAAGTTGCGGCCGTCGATCAGCAGGGGACACCGCAGGGTTCGCGAAAAAACCTCGAGATCGAGCGATAGAAACTGCGGCCAGTCGGTAAGCACCAGCAGCGCATCGGCATCGGTCGCAGTCTCTAGTTCGCTCGCAGCATAGCGCAACGCCTGGGTCGGCGGCAGCACTTCCTGTGCGCGAGTCATGGCGGCGGGATCGTAAGCGACGATGCTGGCGCCTTCGGCCAGAATCAATTGCACCAGGCGCATGGCGGGAGATTCGCGAACATCGTCGGTGCCCCCTTTGTAGGCCAGGCCAAGCACGGCCAGGTGTTTGCCTTCGAGGCTGCCCAAGGCGTTCCGCACCTTCTCCAGAAAGCGCAGCGGCTGCAGTTCGTTGATGCGTTCAATGGCGCCCAGCAGGCTGAAATCTATTCCGTACTCGGCGGCCATGGAGCGAAAGGCGGTTAGGTCCTTAGGGAAACAGGACCCGCCGTAGCCGATGCCGGGATGAAGGAACTGGGTGCCGATGCGCTGATCCATGCCGATACCAGGGCCAACTTCAGTAATATTGGCGCCGACAATTTCGCACAGGTTCGCGATGGCGTTGATAAAGGAGACCTTCATCGCAAGGAAGGCATTGGAAGCGTGCTTGATCAATTCCGCGCTCTGCGGCGAAGTGCGCAGCAATACTGGCGGATTGTCTGGAAGGCATTGTCCCGCGATGATGTTGGAGCGCCCGTAGTAGGCGCCGGAGGTGAGTGGCCGGTAGACCTCGCTGACCAGGGCGGCGGAACGGTCGTTGTTGCATCCGATGACGATGCGGTCGGGATGAAGAAAATCCGCCGCCGCGCTACCTTCGCGGAGAAATTCTGGATTGGAAACCACGTCGAAGTGGTCGCGGGGGACACCGCAACGTTCGATCAGGCCGGCGATCCACTCATTGGTATAGACCGGGACGGTACTTTTTTCCACGATGACCGTGTAGTGATCGATATTCCGGGCAATTTCTTTGACGGCGGACTCGATGTAGGAAAGGTTCGCCTTGCCGCCGCGTGCCTGTGGGGTCCCGACGGCGATAAAGATGACCTCTGCCTGACGGGCAGCGGCACCTAGTTCGGTGGTAAATACAACATTGCGATTGCCGTGCCGTGCCAGCAATTCCGGCAAAAACTGCTCATGAATGGTGGCACGGCCGGCCTGCAATGCGGCCATCTTGGCCGGGTCGTTGTCCACACACAGCACGTGGTATCCCATTTCGGCAAAACATAGGGCCGCAACCAGGCCCACATACCCCGAGCCGACCACGACAATGGGACGATTGACATCCATTTCTGGGAGTATCCTCGCGGCTGCTTTTGGCAGACGCCAATACTCGACGATCATATCAGCGCGAGCTGCCTGCTATTAGGATGAGACTGGGGGGAGAACCCGACTTGCCCATGAGCTCTAAACCTGGCAATAGTATGCGTTATGAGTTCCCAAAATGGTTTGAAATTCAGCAACCAACCCGGAGAAGTTTCCCATCATCCTTTTCAGGGTAAGTCCTGTATTCTTTTCTAGCGGGGTTTCGCGCCCCGCGTGTCAGCGAGAGAATTGACGTGCGTCGGCGCTTGCACCTATCCTCAAGAGTAACCATCGCCAAGGTGTTTTGGAGCCATTCACACTGAGATAGTATCGGTGACGGCTTGTTGTAAGTTTGAGGGGTATGGCAGAGCGCATTCCAGAGTTCCAGACCGTGCGCGTGGAGGATCGGAAGACCATGGAAGAGGCGAACCTGGCCTTGCCTTGGAGAGAGAAGAACTGCCTGCGAAACATTTTCCGAAAACCGTGCGAACTTCGAGGTTCCACACGCGTCTCCATGCAACAACCTAGCGCAAGAATGAATGAGCGGTCCGTCCTGGCATGAGTCCAATCGAAACCAACGCAGCGCCACAAGAAGAATTCAAACCTCGATCGTTCCAGACCGGTGGCGGCTGGGTCACGAACGAGGAAGGGAACGCGTTAGCGGAAAACCTTCTAACTCTGCGCAAGCGGAAATGGATCGTTTTGACCTGCGTTTTTATTGGAACCGTGTTTGGAGTGGTGCGCGCGATTACGACCCCGAAAACGTATGTTTCAGGTGGAACCATTCAGGTTCGTCCCGGCTCATCCAATGAGTACCGCATCGGCAATGGAAGTTCCGGTCCACAGGATCTGGGAACGCGCCTGGAAACGGAAGTCGCGATTCTGCAGAGTGACTCGCTTTTGCTGAAGGTGGCGAAAGAACTGAAGCTGGAAGACAATCCGGACTTTCTGGGGCCGAAAGCGACAGTGACGCACGTCGATCCGAATGACCCTGCGGTGCAGGACTGGATGATTGGATTTCTGCGCGGTGGATTAGGGATTGGCCGCGTCCCCAAGACGGAACTGATTTCCATTAGCTTCACCAGCCTATCTCCGGAGTTGTCGGCGCGGGTTGTGAATACGCTGATCAACGATTACATCGAGCGCAGTTTCCAGACTCGCTATGCGGCGACGCAACGCGTGTCGCAGTGGTTGTCGACGCAATTGGATGACCTGAAACAGTCGGTCGAAACCGAGCAGCAGAAGTTGGCGGAGTTGCAGCGGAAGCTGGGTGTGCTCGGCTTTGGCGACCAGGCGCACAACCTCAACCTGGACACGTTAGATGATCTGTCGAAGGCTGCCGCGGACGCAAAGATTGCCCGGATTGTGTCGGAAGCGCGCTACCGCATGCTGACTTCGATGAATCCAGACCTGATTGACGGCAGCCCCGCGGTACTAGGTTCCGGATCGGGAACGCTGCTGGCTACCTTGCGGAATGGTCAGGCCACGCTGGAATCGCAATATGCGCAACTGATTTCTCAATTTGGACCAAATTACCCGGCCGTTAAGCAATTGAAAGCCGAGATGGCGCAGAACCAGAAGGCCATCGATAAAGAACAAACGCGCGTGCTGGCTGAGTCGAACAACGCCTTTCGCGCGGCCGCAGTGAATGAGTCGATGACAATGAGTGTCCTGAAGGACGAAGAGGCCAAGGACTATCAAAAACGCGACGACATGATCCAGTTCGTGCTGCTGCAGCGCGAATTCGATTCCAACCGCACGCTGTACGATGGCCTGCTGCGCCGCTTGCGCGAAGCCGGAATTGAAGCTGGACTGGAGTCGAGCGAGATTGACGTGGTTGACTATGCGCGCAAGCCTTTGTTTCCTAGCGGCATGCGCCGCAGCTCGCGAGTCATGATCGGCTTGATGTTTGGACTGTTCGGCGGTGTCGCGCTGGCCTTCTTCTTCGACAGTCTGGACACCAGCCTGCGCAGCGTGCACGATATCGAAACCATCTCCGAGCTGCCATCGCTGGCCGTTATTCCGCGTGCGCGAAAAGTTCTGCCACGAAGCATTACGGAAGATACCCGATCAGCGGCGCAAAAAAATGTCGACGTCATTGGCCAGCCCAATTCTCAGTTTGCGGAGGCTTTCCGGTCGCTACGGACATCGTTGCTGCTGTCTGGCGTGGGACAGCCGCCGCAGACGGTGCTGATCACCAGTTCAACTCCAGCCGAAGGCAAGAGCACCATTGCAAGCAACCTGGCCGCAGTACTTGCGTTCCGCGAGGCCAAGGTGTTGTTGATCGATGCCGATCTTCGCCGGCCGACCATTCACAGTCGTTTCGGAATTACCAGCCGGGTTGGACTTTCCACGCTGCTGTCCGGTTCTACGACGCTGGATGAATCCATACAGACAATTCCAGAAGTGCCCAATCTTTTTCTGCTTCCTAGTGGACCCGTTCCTCCGTTTCCGACTGAATTGATCTCGTCGAATCGGATGATCACGTTCCTGGAGGAATGCAAGCAGCGGTTTACGCATATCATCATCGACTCACCGCCAGTTCTGACAATTACGGACGGGCTGATTTTGGCGCCTTTCGCTGACGCGGTGCTGTTGGTGGTTCGCTATGGACGCGCCAGCAAACATTCTGTTCGCCGCTCGCGCGATCTGATGTTGCGCGCCGGTACCCGGCTGGGAGGCACCGTCATCAACGCCGTGGATGCGGCCTCGCAACGCTATTACGGATACTACGGATATCAGCGCTATTCCTATTCCAATGGCCGCTCTCCGGCTAACGGAACGGGCAAACGCAAATGGCCGTTCTTCTGGCGCAGGGAGGATTCCTGATGTTCGCGCTGAGATGGAAGACGATGGCTCGAGGAGTTCAATCCGCCTTCGCGCGTGCTTTCGTGGCCGGTGTTGTGCCTCCGGTGCTCGTCGTGGCGATGATGTTGCCAGCCGCAGCCGGGTATGCGCAGTTCCAAGGGCCGGCACCGACGAGAGCGGACAGTCCGAACCCGGACAATAAGGGCCTGGTCAAGCGCGCACCGACAGAAGCTGTACCTGGGGGTCCCATCGTCCTGCATCCCGGGGACGGGATTAATGTGAGCGTCTACGGGGTGTCGGACTACAAGTTAGCGGTGCGGATTGCGGGCGACGGCAATGTGGATTTGCCGCTGATTGGCAGCACCCATGTCGCGGGACTCACCGTTGAGCAGGCGCAAAAACTGGTGGCCCAAAAACTGATTGATGGCCAAATGATCATCAGTCCGGATGTGTTGATCTCGGTCGCGGATTCGAATGTAGACATTATCGGCGTCATGGGAGAGGTGAACGGACCCAGGGCGATTCCAGCGTTCGCACCGATGAGTTTGTTTGATGCCCTTTCAGCTGCCGGAGGTTTAAAGCCGGATGCCAGCCATAGTATTTCCATTCTTCGCAATGGAGTGAACGAGCCGCTGCTGGTGGTACTGAATTCCAACCCAGCCAATGCCGTGGACCAGAACATTCCTCTGTATCCGGGCGATCGGGTGATCGTTCCGCGAACCGGGGTAGTCTACGTGGTGGGAGCGGTACTGCATTCCGGATCCTATCCCATGACACCGGACACTCCGCTGACGCTGACGCAAGCCGTAGTGTTGGCAGGCAACATGGGCTTTCAGGCCGCGCCGACGGAAACCAGCATCATTCGCACCACCGGTGCAAAACGTCGCGAAATTCGCGTCAACCTCGCCCGGGTCTTGTCCGGAAAAGATCCTGACCCAATTCTGCAGAATGACGACATCGTCATGGTCCCGACCAATGCGATCAAGGCTGCCATCAAGGGTGGTGGCGTGGGTATTGCGATTGGCCTGGTATACGCAATTCCATTGCTGTGATGCCGTCGGCTGCGAGCGTTCCTGACACATCATGCTAGAGCTCGCCTGTCTTTGTGGTGGTACCACCTGCTGAAAGTTATGCTGCGAGTCGCCTATCTTCTCAGTCATCCGATCCAGTATCAGTCACCCCTGCTGCGGCTTCTGGCCCAGCAACCTGGATTGGAATTGATGGTGCTATACAGCTCCGACTTTTCAGTTCGGAGCTATCACGACAAGGGATTTGGTGCAGCGGTGGAGTGGGATGTGCCGCTGCTGGGGGGATATCGGCATGAATTTCTGCCGCGAATACTCGGCAGCCATGACGTGTCATTTTTTCGTCCGCTGAATCGGGGAATTTTTCGTCGACTGCGGGAGGGCCGATTTGATGTGTTGTGGATTCACGGCTATGCGACGCTCAATTCCTGGATGGCGATGGCGGCGGCAAAGGCGTTGGGCATTCCGGTGCTGCTGCGTACGGACTCGACGCTGATCGATCATCCGCGCGGGCCGGTGAAGCTGGCGGTAAAGAATCTATTCTTTCGAATCTTGCGGCACTTCACGTATGGCGTTCTCAGCGTTGGCCAGCGGAACACAGCGTATTGGCGCCATCATCTTGGCGCGGACATTCCTGTGTTTTCGATTCCATATGCGGTGGATAATGCTTTTTTTCAGGAGCGATGCACAGCGGCTTCGCCTACGCGAGAACAGTTGCGTCAGCAGTTAGGCCTGGGAGCGAATCGGCCGGTGTTGCTGTTCGCATCGAAATTGTTGGCGAGGAAGCGCTGCACCGATCTGGTCGAAGCCTATCTGGAACTGGTGAAGCGATCAAAATTGGCGGGCAAATCGCGTCCGTTGCCGTATTTGCTAATCATTGGGGAGGGAGAGCAGCGACCGCAGATCGAAGCGCGATTGCAGCAGGCCAGCGCGGAGGGTCGCGAGGGTGTCCGGATGCTCGGATTCCGCAACCAGTCGGAGCTGCCGCGTTTCTATGACCTGTGCGATGCGTTCGTTCTGCCTTCCATTCATGAACCCTGGGGACTGGTGGTGAATGAGGCAATGAACGCGGGCAAGGCCATTGTTGTTTCCGACGAGGTAGGATGCCAGCCGGATTTGGTGGAGGACGGAGACAACGGCATCGTGTTTCCCGCGAGAAATGTGGGCGCTCTCGCCGATGCGCTTGAGCGAGTTCTAGAGCAGCCGGAAGTATGTCGTAAGATGGGCGAGCGCAGCTTGGAGCGCATTCAAGCCTTCAGTTTCGAAGCCAATGTAGGGGGGCTGATGCAGGCATTCACCGCAGCCAGCGAACACAAATAGATATGGAAGCGAACCAGCCTGTCGAACGAATGAGCAAACCGAGCTGCAAGGAGAACGCGTAGCCATGCATATTTTGCACGTGATCCGTTCTCTCCATCCGGAGTACGGTGGTCCCGCGCAACTGGTGCGCTGCATTGTGGCCGCCGGTCCGCGCCTGGGTTGGGAAGGTGAAGTCGCTTGCCTGGACGAACCTTCGGAAGATTTTCTGGGCGAGATCACATTTCCTGTTCATGCGTTGGGGCAGGGAAAGGGAACGTACGGCTACTCCAGCGCGTGGGTTCCGTGGTTGCGTGCGAACATCGATCGCTTCGATGGAGTGGTGATTCACGGCATCTGGCAATACCAAAGTTTTGGCACCTGGCGCGCGATCCATGGACGAAAGCCGTATGTGCTGTTTCCGCATGGCATGCTGGATCCGTGGTTCAAACGGCGCTATCCCTTGAAGCACATCAAGAAGTGGATTTACTGGAACCTGGCGGAGCGCAGGGTGCTACGCGATGCCAGTTCGATTTTATTCACCTGCGATACGGAGGAGCGCCTGGCGCCACAGAGCTTCAATATGCCGCCGTTGAATGCTGCGGTGGTGCCGTATGGGGCGGAGACGCCTCCGGGTGAGCCGGAGCAGCAAGTGGAAGCGTTTTATGCAGCCTGTCCGGGGGTGCGGGGTAGACGTTTTTTCCTTTACTTGGGAAGGATCCATCCGAAAAAGGGGTGCGATCTACTGATCGATGCGTTTCTGTCGGTTGCCGCCGGCGCTCCCGATGTCGACCTGGTGATGGCGGGTCCGGACGCGGGCATGCGCGTCGGCCTGGAAGCGCGTATTGAGGCGGCTCACCTGTCCAATCGTGTGCACTGGCCGGGCTTGATCACAGGCGATGCCAAATGGGGAGCGTTCCACGCCAGCGAGACGTTTGTGTTGCCATCGCACCAGGAAAATTTCGGGATCGCGGTGGCGGAAGCTCTGGGCTGCAGCCGGCCGGTTCTGATTTCCGATCAGGTGAACATCTGGCCGGAAATTCATGCAGATGGTGCGGGACTCATCGCTCCAGATACGCTGGATGGCACGAGACAGTTGCTGCAGCAATGGCTGGCGCTTTCGATTGAAGAGCGCGAAGAGATGCAGCGCAAGGCGCATGCCTGCTTTGAGGCTCGCTATAATCTGGATCAAAATGTCAGCGAGCTAGTACGATTCTTTCAGTACATGCAGTAGCGAGCGTGGCCCATGGATTCCAACCCGTCCTCTAGTTCGCTGGCATCGCTTACGGATCGGGAAATTTCCGGGAGCGTCGCGCGCGCGCGAAAAGATCCTTACACTTCGCCGCAATATTCCTTCGGCAACCGCGTGCAGCGACAGCTTTGGAGTGGGGTGTGGATTGTGCTGTATCGTCCGTCGCCGCGGGTCGCCCATGCCTGGCGCGCGTGGCTGCTGCGACGCTTTGGCGCGAAGCTGGGACCGCATTGCCGCTTCTATCCCGCGTCGCGAGTGTGGGCGCCGTGGAACCTGAATTGCGAAGACACGGTGATGGTGGCGGATGGTGCAGAACTCTACAATCCTGCGCCGATGTTTCTGGCGTCGCATGCGATTGTGTCGCAGGGGGCATTTCTGTGCGGCGCGACCCATGACTACAACGATCCGAAATTTCCCGTGGTTGCATTTCCCATGCGGCTGGGGCGATATGCCTGGGTTGCGGCGCGTGCCTGCGTTTCGCCGGGAGTGAACCTTGGAGATGGGGCGATTCTCGGGCTCGCGTCGGTGGCGACGAAAGACCTGGAACCGTGGTCGATTTATGCGGGAGTTCCGGCGCGGAAAGTGAAAGATCGTGAGCGCATCGAGTAGCGTATGCGCTGCTGCAAATTTACGTGATTTTTGCTGTGGAGAGTTTCCGATGAAGACCCAACAGGTGCCATTCACTGTGATCGATTGGGAGAAGGAACCTGTAACAGAAGTCCCGGGCAAGAGCGGGACAGCCCAAATGCGGACCGTTATCGACAACACGTTATGCGTTCGGATGGTCGACTTCACGCCGGGCTACAGCGCAGACCACTGGTGCGCCAAGGGCCACATTGCATTAATCATTGCGGGATCGTTGAAGATCGCATTGGGAGATGGACGAAGCTTCGATCTGCGCGCGGGCTCGAGCTTCCATGTTGGCGATCAAGCCGGCAGGCATCGGGTTTCGACGGATGCGGGAGCGAAGGTGTTCATCGTCGATTAAAGCGGGTGCAGGCTGAATCGACATCATGCCTGCATCCCCATGTCGTGGTTGGAATTTCGAACGAGCGGTGCATCGTTCCTTCTGGCTACGCGCGTCGGCGAGTTGCTCTATCCCGCGGAGCCTTCCGGGAGCACGATAGGCGCGGCGGAGGGCGCAAAACCGACCGACTTGAGCTTGCAGCGATAGATTGCGTCCCCCGTGGAGACGTAGAGGGTTTGCAGATCGGCGCCGCCAAAACAGATTCCCGCGAGCTGGTGGCCTTCGAGCGGCAAAATGGCTCGAACGCGTCCATTGCGGTCGAAGATCTGCACTCCCATTCGCATTGCGGCGTAGGCATAGCCACCGCGATCCATGCGGAGCTGGGCGACCCCACTATCGTTGGCAGTATCGGGAACGTGGAATCAGTAGTAAGGCTCGCCGAGCTGCAATGATGAGAGTCAGCGGTGAAAGCAAAATGCGTCGCCAATGGCCACGCATTTTGTAAGCAGATGAATTCGTTTACAACGCGTTCATGTTCTGCAGAAACTCGGAATTGTTGCGCGCTTTGCCGAGCTTGTCGACCAGCAGCTCCATGGCTTCGACCGGGGACAGAG
>JAJYBW010000434.1 GCA_021778815.1 Acidobacteriota bacterium
CCCAATACGGATCGCAATGTTGTCTGCGCAAATTGCGACGTCTGATAGACGTAATTCGAAACTTCGACGACTGCCTTCGCGGCGTCGATGACGCGGAGCGTGATGACGGCATTTACTTTCAGCGTGACGTTATCGCGGGTGATGATGTCCTGGGCGGGAACTTCCATTGCTTCCTGGCGCAGGGAGATGCGGACAATCTGATCGAACGGGCGGAAGACCAGCGCGATGCCGGGACCCTTGGGAGAACTGAGCAGGCGACCGAGGCGGAAGATCACGCCGCGCTCATATTCTTTCAAAATTTTGATGGAACTGAAAATATAAAACGCCACGATAACGATGACGACCAAAACTGCAGTGGATGGCATGTTCAACTCTCCCCGAGCATGGAACACTCGCCTTAGGTTGTATAGCATGGACGGCGCGCCAAACGGGCGCGAAACGGCGTTCAGGAACCTCGCAGGTCACGTTCAACTTCCAAGAGAAGTCCAGTGCGATCGCGGATGAGAACAGACTCGCCGGCGGCGACCGCTTCGCGGGAATGCGCTTGCCAGAGTTCCCCGCGTACCAGCACCTGTCCGTTCGGATTCAGCGCGGTTTGCGCCACGGCAATCGTACCGAGAAGAGCTTCACCGCCGGTTTGCACTTTATTGCGACGAGCACGCACGGCGATGGTGGTGAGAAAAATCGTAATCAAGCCGAAGCCAATGCCCGCACCGAGAGCTGTACCCAGCCGCACGCGCATCTCCGGGATCGGGCCATTCACCAGTGTCAGCAGTCCGAACACGAGACAGCCGATCGCTGCCAGTCCGAGAATTCCATGGGTTGTAAATTTTATGTCGAGCACAAACAGGACAGTCGCGCCGATAAGAAATCCAACTGCTGTGTACTCCAGCGGCAGCAGATTCAGGGCGAAGAGAGAAATCAATACCAGAAGCGTTCCCAGAGCGCCGGGGACAATGGTGCCGGGCGCGTTGAATTCCATGTAGATGAGCAGGGCGCCGAAAATCAACAGGATCACCGCGAGGTTGGGATCGGTCAGCGCGCCCAGGATTCGTTCTCGCGTGCTGGGCGGCATGACCTCGACGTCCGCATCCTGCGTGTGCAGCACCTGCTTCGCTCCGCTGAAGCGCGTGACGGTGGTGCCATCCAAATGATTCAGCAGCGAAGGGATGTCGGGTGAGATGACATCAATCAACTTGAGATTCATTGCTTCCTGATCGGTGTACGATTTGGAATTCAGCACTGCATCCTGAGCTGCCTGCACGTTGCGACCTCGGCGCGAGACGTAGGAGCGGAGGAAGGCCATGGCATCGTTTTCGATCTTCTGCTTCAGGATGGGGTCCATTTTCTGGCCTTCCAGAATCGGATGCGACGCGCCGGTGTTGGTACCGGGCGCCATGGCGGCAATGTCGGCAGATTCCAGAATGAAAAACCCCGCAGAGGCGGCGCGGCTGCCGGAGGGCGCGACGTAGACGATGACCGGAACTTGAGACTTTTCGATAGCCGTGACCATGGCACGCGTGGAAGTGAGCAGTCCGCCGGGAGTTCCCAACTCTACCAACACCGCCTGCGCGTGAATGTCCGCGGCATGGCGCAGCCCACGCTTCAAATACGCGGCGCTGATCGGTTGCACGGTAGCGTGCATCGACAGCTCAACCACCACGGGCCGCGAATCTGCAGCGTTCGCTGGGAAGGCGGCTGCAAAACACACCAAGACTAGCAGTACGAATAGATCATTCAGCCTGACGCGAAAGAAGCAAGTCGATTTCGATGGAGATTTTCGTGTTGCGTGCATGTCAATCACGCTCCCACACTACTTGGTTTGGTCTTGCTGCGCCTGAATCGCCTGCAGAATTCCCTTCGCAGCCGTGTTATTGGGCTCAAGTCGCAGAGCACTGTCGATATTGTTGCGCGCATCGGGCAACGCATGCTGGCTCAAAGCAATGCGCGCCAGCACCAGGTAGGCGGGGGCGTTGGGCTGCATCTGGAGAGACCTGGTCGCTTCCTGCTGCGCGATATTGATGCTGCCCGCGTACTCGTGGACTTCCGCCAATCCGGCATAGGCAGCCGAACTGTTGGGATCGGAAGCCAGCGCCAGCTGGAACTGGCGTTCTGCCTCCAGCAGCAAGCCGTCATTCACGTAGGCTCTGCCCTGCTGGCATAATCGCTGCGCGCGTTCCGCGGGGGGCAAGGAGCGCAGCTTCATGGCGTTCATCTGTTCCAATGCAAATGCACCCTGCCGCAGTGAACTTTCATCGTAGGTGCGCGCGATGCGTTCCAGCGGCTCGTAGTCTGGACTGGTCGCGTCGGAGCCGGAGGGCGCAGTGGAGGGGCTGGAGGCGCTGTGCGGGCTCTTCGCGCTTTGTGGGCTCTTCGCTTTCGGCTTGTCTCTTGCCAGCTCGTCGGTGTCCGGCAGATCATCCGCTGCGTCCACTGGAGACTGATCGTCTGCAGCGGCCTGATCCGTGGACGCATTGGCCTTGTCGACCGGAGGCTTGGCCGGCGCATAGGTGAGTTGGCCATTCTTCAGCATTGTGAGGTTCTTGCGGAGGTTCTGCGCCTCTTCATCCTGCGGATGAATCGTCAGGCAGTGCGCCACAGCATTCAGCGCGGCCGTATAGTTCTTTTGGCGTCGCTCGGAAACGGCGAGGTTGAACCA
>JAJYBW010000050.1 GCA_021778815.1 Acidobacteriota bacterium
GCGGGCGCAGGGGGACGATACCCAGACGAGTACGATGCTGCGGGCGGGGAAGACCTTTGGGCAGGTACCGTTCGATGATCTGTTTATGCTGGGGTTCGATCGCGATAACGATTTGTGGATGCGCGGCCACAATGGATTGATCGATGGCAAAAAAGGAAATGCGCCGCTGGGGAGCGACTATATTCTTTCCAACTCCGATGTGGAGAAGGTGGTGTTTCATGATGCGCTGCTGCAGGTGCAGGTGGGGCCGTTTCTGGATACGGGGAATATCTACGATCCATCGCAATATTTTGGATCGCCAAAATGGCTGACGGACACCGGGGTGCAGGCGACAGTGAAGGTGCTGGGGAATTTTACGTTTGTGCTGGGGTATGGCAAGGATCTGCGGTCGGGAGCGAACACGTTTTATTCCATGGCTTCGCGGTGATGGGGAGCTGGCGGCGTGGCGAGAACATCACTATTCAGGTGTGGCGGGCGTCACGGGCAGGAAAGGCGGGGCTGGTCTACACTATGGCTGTATGGCGACCCTAGAGTTATCCACTGTTATTCCCGTTCGTATGCCGAAAGGCGAATTTCGCAATGAACCGTTCCTGGATTTCAGCCGGGAGGATATCGCGCGCGCGATGCGGCAGGCGCTGGAGCGCGTTGCCGACCAGCTAGGTCAGGAATATGACCTGGTCATTGCAGGGCGGCGGATTCGCACCGAAGGCAAGATTCGCTCGCTGAATCCATCCAATCCATCGCAGGTGGTGGGCGTGCATCAGAAGGCCGATGCGGGTCACGCGGAAGTGGCGATGCAGGCGGCGCTGACGGCGTATGAGGGGTGGCGTGTGGCTCCGGTGGAAGAGCGGGTGTCGCTGCTGCTGCGTACGTCAGAATTGCTGCGGCAGCGCAAGCTGGATTTTTGCGCGTGGCTGACGTATGAAGTCGGCAAGAACTGGGCCGAAGCGGATGCCGACGTCGGCGAGACGATTGATTTTCTGGAGTTTTATGCGCGGGAAGCGTTGCGGCTGGCAGCGGCGACCACGCCGATTCAATATCCGGGGGAAAAGAACGAGCTGCTGTATATCCCGATGGGTGTGGGGGCGGTGATTCCCCCGTGGAATTTTCCGCTGGCAATTATGGCGGGCATGACGGCGGCGGCGGTGGTGACGGGGAACACCGTGATTCTGAAACCGTCGAGCGATTCGCCGACGATTGCGGCCAAGTTTTTCGGGTTGCTGGAAGAAGCGGGCATGCCGCCGGGGGTGGTGAACTTCTGTCCCGGATCGGGCGCGACTTTTGGCAATGCGATTGTGCAACATCCCAAGACGCGGTTTATTGCGTTTACCGGGTCGAAGGAAGTTGGGCTGGATATTCATGCGCGCGCGGCGCAGACGCAGCCGGGGCAGATTTGGATCAAGCGAACCATTCTGGAGATGGGCGGAAAAGACTCCATCATCGTGGAAGAGGATTGCGATCTGGATGCGGCGGTGACGGGCGTGTTGAGTTCGGCGTTCGGATTCAGCGGACAGAAATGTTCGGCGTGTTCGCGCGCCATTGTCGACGACCGGGTTTACGATATTTTCGTCGATCGGTTGCGGGAGCGTGCGCGAACGTTGAAGGTGGGAAATCCTGCGGACAACGCGCCGATGGGGCCGGTGGTGAACCAGTCGCAATACGAATCGATGCTGCGCTATATCGAGATCGGCAAGCAGGAAGGCCGGCTGGTAGCGGGCGGCAACGCGATCGAGACGCCGGAGAAGGGCTATTACGTCGAGCCGACGATTTTTTCTGACATTGCGCCACAGTCACGACTGGCACAGGAAGAAATTTTTGGTCCGGTGCTGGCGGTGATTCGATCCAAGAATTTCAAGCATGCAATGGAAATTGCAAACAATACGGAATTTGGACTGACCGGAGCCATCTATACGACATCGCGGGAAAAACTGGCGGTCGCGCGGCAGGATTTTCATGTTGGGAATTTATATTTCAACCGTAAATGTACGGGCGCCATGGTGGGAGCCCACCCATTCGGGGGCTTCAACATGTCGGGAACAGATTCCAAGGCTGGGGGGCCGGACTACTTGTACCTATTTACGCAAGCGAAATCGGTTGCGGAGAAGTTAAGCTAGCAGATCTGGAATGTTGGAAATCGCTGGGTGATGGATCGTGCTGGCCTTTTCTCCAATTTCTCTTGCGAGTTCGAGAAAGCAGAGGGAACGTGGGATGGCCAACATATTGTGTGTGGATGACGAGCCGGCTGCAGTGGCGCTAAAGAAAAGAATTCTAGAGCGCGCCGGTCATTCGGTGACGACAAGCAGTTCCGCTAACGAAGCGATCGGTCTGCTGCAAAAAGAGACATTCGATGCGGTGGTAACGGATTGGAACCTGGGAGAAGAGAACGGCCGGCAGATACTGGTGGCAGCGAAGACGGGGGTGCAGGTTCCGGTGGTGGTGGTCTCGGGATATTGCACGGAAGCATTTCGTGCCGCCAAGCCGCAGGCGGACATCTACCTGGAGAAGCCGGTGGATGCAACGGAGTTGGTGGCCATCATCAGCGCGCTACTGCATTAGAGCGCGGGGTGGGTGCGGCTGGGCCAACGAAGCTGGCAGCCGGGGGAATACCCCAAACCGCCAGCAACGGGAACAGTGACGACCCCTCAGGCGTGGGCGGCCCGCAGGTCCATTTGGCCCCCGGCGACGGCAGCGGCATCGGCCAGGGTGCGGTGATGAATGGTAAACAGGGCCAGTTCCAACCGATCTGAAACGCCTGTCTTGTCATAGACGTTGCGCAGGTAGTTCTTGATGACCTGTTCGGTGGTGCCCAGGTGGCTGGCGATTTCCTTATTTTTGAAGCCTTGAACAATCAGGGCAACGATCTTGATTTCCTTTGGAGTGAGGCGATCGCGTACGCGTGCGCCGACGGCATCGGCTTCTTCGGCTGCGCGACGCCCAAACCCTAATTTATCCTGGAGATAGGGGCGTCCAGAGGCAACGGCACGGATGCATTCCACCAGAGTTGCGCCCGCAACGTCGCGAAAGACGACGCCGTCAAAGCCGGGAACGGCGTAGGTATGGAGGGATTCGGTATTTTCAGCGATGACGATCAGTTTGCTGCCAGTGGAGCGCGCAGACTGAATCAGGTCGGGCATATCCAGTTGGAGGGAGGCAGCGAAGACGACGATGCTGGAGCGGAAGGTGCGAACCGCCTGCATGAGGCGATCGCGATCCATACACTGCGCAACGATGTGGATATCATCTTGCAGCGTGAGAGTTTTGGCGACGCCGGCACGAAAAATGGGCTGATTATCGGCAAGGATAATTTTTGTCATAGGTTTTGAGTCCCAAACACAAGTACTTTTTTCCTCTGATTTTAGCCCTGGCGGAGGCCAATGACGCACCTACGGCAGGGGCGGACCGAGAAGAACAACAAAAAATGTGAGCGTGTTCGATTTCTTGTATCGGCAGTCGCTGGAAGCTCAACTACCAGTACTCAGGTTCGGACCCTGCTACCCTTGGGGGATAGACAAGAATCGAGAACCAAGGCATTACCAGTGAAACAGTGTTGTTACTAAGAGATTCTATAGTAATGTTGCGGCCATTCAAAAGTAACACCATCTGACTTCAATCATTCCGGCCATTACAGCCATAGTGCAGGACGGTCATAAGCTTCGGATGTGCGCTGCGTCACCGCAGTGAGCCAAAATTGAGGGCCGCTACAATCTGGAACTTGCGGTACATTTGGTAACCTGTCCGCAAGAACAGAGTAATGCATTTTGGCTAAATTGTGCACAACGATCTTCACGGATTTCACGGACCGAATCCATTTTGGAACAAGTTTGCATCCTTGGGTTACTTTTGAGAATCTGCATTCTGCAGAGAATAGGGATCTATGCGAAAACCGGTACTCCTTACAGTTGACGACGATATCAGCGTGCTGGAAGCGCTGGTGCAAGATCTGCGGCGACATTATGGGAGTCGCTATCGCATTATCCGGGCGACCTCTGGCCCATCGGGGCTGGAAGTGTGCGAAGAGTTGAAGCGGCGGGGCGAGGCGATTGCGCTGCTGCTCTCTGACCAGAGAATGCCGGGGATGTCCGGCGTGGAGTTTCTGGAGAAGAGCATCGCGCTGGTTCCTGCGGCCAAGCGGGTATTGCTGACGGCGTACGCGGATACGGAAGCGGCGATTCGAGCGATTAACACGGCGAAAATTCACTATTATCTGACCAAGCCGTGGGACCCGCCGGAAGAGCGGCTGTATGCGGTGCTGGACGATTTGCTGGAGTCCTGGAGCCGCGACTACAAGCCGCCATTTGACGGCATCCGGGTGATTGGTTCGCGGTGGCTGCCGGCTGGGCACGAGATTCGCGAATTTCTCTCGCGCAATCATGTTCCGTATCAATGGCTGGATCCAGGACAGGAGTCGCTGCCGACCGTTGCAAGCCAGGCAGCGGCCGCGGCAAATGGAGCTGCGGGCAGCCATGGAACGGCAACCGGCAATGGGGCGGAAGGCCCGGGAAAACCGTTGGTGCCACCGGAAGCGCACAGCGAAAGTGCGCGGCTGCTGGCTGAGTACCATCTTGATCCCGGCAAGCTGCCGGTGGTGCTGCTGCCCAACGGAGAGAGCCTGGTGGAGCCGGAGATTGCCCTGCTGGCGGAGAAGGTTGGGCTGCGGACGCAGGCGGAGCGCGATTTCTACGACCTGGTCATTGTGGGAGCGGGGCCGGCAGGGCTAGCGGGGGCGGTGTACGGGGCTTCCGAGGGGCTGAAGACTCTGGTCATCGAGCCTGCGGCACCGGGGGGGCAGGCCGGAAGCAGCTCGAGAATCGAGAATTATCTAGGGTTTCCAGCCGGTTTGAGTGGGGAAGACCTGGCGCGGCGGGCGACCATCCAGGCCACACGTTTTGGGGCCGAATTTTTGTCGCAACGGGCCACGGGAATCCGAACCGAAGGGCAATATCACTTCATCCAATTATCGGGTGGTGGTGAAGTTTCGTGCCACACCGTGTTGATTGCGACGGGCGTCGATTACCGCAGGCTGAAGACCGGCGGCCTGGACAGGCTGACGGGTGCAGGCGTCTATTATGGCGCGGCGTTGACGGAAGCCATCAGCTGCAAGGATGAAACGGTGATGATTGTTGGCGGGGCCAATTCTGCGGGGCAGGCGGCGGTGCATTTCGCCCACTACTCCAAGAAGGTCATCATGCTGGTGCGGGCGGATTCGCTGGAGAAGGGGATGTCGCGGTACCTGGTGGATCAGATCGAGGCGCTGCCGAATATTGAAGTGCGGACGCGGACGGAAGTGTTAGATGCGTGCGGCGATACTCATCTGGAGGCAGTGCGATTGAAGACGCCGGAAGGGGAGACAGAAGAGGCGGCTTCGGGGCTGTTTATTTTTGTGGGTGGAGAGCCGAAGACGGATTGGCTGCCGCCGGCGATTTTGCGCGAGTCGAAGGGATTTGTACTTTCTGGTCCGGACCTGCACATGACCGACAATTTTCACTGGACACTGGAGCGGCCGCCCTATTTATTGGAAACCAGCGTTCCGGGAATTTTTGTGGCGGGTGATGTTCGCTTTGGAAGCGTGAAGCGAGTGGCGTCGGCTGTGGGACAGGGTTCGATTGCGGTTCAGTTTGTGCATCAGTACTTGGCCAATTTCTAGGGCTGTGCAGCCGTTTTAAGAAATGGAGTACAGCTCGAATTTCTGCCATGAAGAATAAGGGAAAATTCGCCGATCTGCCGGCTGCGCAGCAAGAAGCCTTGTTGCAGAAGATCCGCTGCATCCCATTGTTCGCGAACCTGGATGACAGGAAGAATGAGTGTTTGCAGCAAGCTGACGTTATCGATGCTGAGTCCGGCGATTGCGTGCTGGGGCAGGAACAGACGAAGCGATACTTCTGGATTCTGGTGGAAGGCGGGCTGCGAGCGGAGTACGTAGAACCAGATGGCAAGCGCAAACCGCTGGCGACACATCACGGCTGCGAGACGTTCGGCGAAGTGCCGTTGCTGACGGGCTCGGTGAGTCGGGTGGAATGCACCATGATCGAGCCCAGTCGATTGCTGCGGGTGGATGAGGATTCCTTCTGGCAGATGATGACGACGTGCCCGAGCGTGCGCAAGGGAATCCTGGCGAACCTGACGAATCGTCAGCAGGGACTGCAGGGCATCCTGCTGCAGCGGGAGAAGATGGCATCGCTGGGCACCATGGCCGCGGGCCTGATGCATGAGTTGAACAATCCTGGCAGCGCCGCCAAGCGAGCCAGCATGCAACTGCGGGAGAGCTTGACGCGCCTGCAGGAGCTGAATCTTCGCAGCTGCCGCATGGGTCTGCAGCCGGAGGAACTGGGCTGCATCTCCGACCTGCAACATTACATTCTGCAGCCGCAGAAATCAGTTTCGATGAACTCACTGGACCAGGCAGACGCAGAGGAGTCGTTGTGCGAATGGCTGGACAAAGTGGGAGTGCAGGACTCCTGGAAGCTGGCTCCTCCGCTGGCGGGTATGGGATTGACGGCGGAAAAACTGGAATGCCTGCGGGCGAATTTTCGCCCGGCGGCGTTGACCGATACCTTCGAGTGGGTGGAAGCGCTGGTGAGCAGCGTGCAGCAGCTGGACACGATTGAGGAAAGCATCACCCGCGTGACGGAGTTGGTGATGGCGGTCAAGCATTATTCGTATGCAGAGAAAATGTGCTGCGCGGCGGTTGATGTTCACAAGAGTTTGCAGAGCGCGCTGATGATTCTTGGACACAAAATTCGTCACAAAGAGATTCAGGTATCGAAAATGTTCAGTGCGGATGTGCCGATACTGGAGTCCGCGGCGACGGGACTGCACCAGGTGTGGATGAACCTGCTGGACAATGCCGTGGATGCGGCGCCGCAGAGGGGACACATCACGGTACGAACCTGGGTGGAGGACGGCAATATTCTGGTGAGCGTTGGCGATGACGGGGCTGGAATTCCGGCGGAGGATCGGAAGCATATCTTCGAACCCTTTTTCACCAGCAAGCCGGAGGGAGTGGGCACTGGGTTGGGGCTTAGCATCGCGTACAAGATTGTGACCAAACATTTTGGCGGCGATATTCGATTTGAGTCGGAACCGGGGAAGACGGAATTTATTGTGCAGTTACCGCAGCATCCGCCCGTGCTAGAGAATCAAACAGAGGCAGCCAAGCAAGAGGCGTAAATTTTCTTCCCACCTGATATGTATCGGCGACCGCCGAGCAAGCAAATCCAAAGAGAGAAAATCCAGCAGGAAAAAAAGAAGGGTAGGATGTCCCGTGTCTTTCGCCATTGCGGCGGAGACACGGGACATTTGTTCTGGGGATAGGGAGGGCGGATGCGAAGCGCTAGAAGTTGAGCCCGGCGTTGAGGAAGATGCTGCGATTGCCCGCAGTGGAGGGGCCGAAGAACCCGCCGGCGAGCGACTGCGACTTGCCGAAGAACGGGGAGGTCAAGGTTCCGTTGGGAAGGCCGAGGTTTTGCCGATTCAAGACATTTTGCGCGAAGACGGACAGCGTCAGACTGTATTTGCGTGGGACGGCGGCATCCAGTCTGCCTGGCCCGCCTTGATTGCCGCTCAAGCCGCGACCGCCCAATCCAGGACCGTGGCCGTGGAAGCCTGGGCCGCCTCCGCCGGTTTTGAGTTTGGGCCCGAAGCCAATCACTTTGGCAACGCGAAGGTTGAGGCTGTAATTGGATGGGCCGGTGCCAAGGCCGTAGGGGACAATTTTCTCGTTGGTGCCGATGGGATTGGCATCGAGACATCCGTACGGCGAGTTGAAGTAGCGCGTGGGGTTTGTGCCGGCGGAACAGTTCGACACGGGGGCAAAGGTGGGGCGCGCATTGAACTGGTTGTTGGCGGTGAGATCGCTGCCGATTTTAATGTTGTAGGGTGTGCCGGAATTATAGACAAAGAACGGTGCGAAGGAGATAGCATACGGCAGATTGACGTTCCCGAGGATCAGGAAGCGATTGCGGATATCGAAGGTGGTGGG
The DNA here is from genome assembly GCA_021778815.1 of Acidobacteriota bacterium. Taxonomy (GTDB): domain Bacteria; phylum Acidobacteriota; class Terriglobia; order Terriglobales; family Acidobacteriaceae; genus JAKAAZ01. The sequence continues at coordinate 7,979 of JAJYBW010000050.1, forward strand.
GCCGTAATCCTGGCCGGGGTCGCTGGCGTTGGAGGCAAAATGGGCCACTCCGCTGGTATCGCCCTTGGCGTTGGTGAAGGTATAGAAGCTGAAGACGCTGAACTGCTTCAGCCGGGCATTGACGGTGGCAATTACCTGCTGTTCGCGATAGACGCCGCCGGATTGATACTGATTGATGTTCTGGCTGGGCGGGGTGAGCGGGGCGGTGGGATAGGTATTGGAGGCGCCGTCAAAGAAGGGCGCGGTGACGTTGTTGCTGAGGTAATCGTGAACGCCGCGACTGTAGAGATAGGTGACGTTGCCGGTGACACCCTTGGAGATCTGACGGTCGACACCGATGGCGCCCTGCATGTCGATTGCGGCATGAAAATTCGGATTCAAAGTCGAGTAGGTTGGCGCCGAGGAACCCGATGTTGGCGTGGGCGGCTTGACTGGATTGCCGGGACTGGTCTCGGTGTAGCCGGTTGGATTGGTGACGACAAACACCTGCTGGTTCGGCAATTGACCCGGAGTGGTGGGCAGATTGTTGTGGATGGTCGAAATGATGTAGGGAACGCCATACGAACCATTGGGAACGGTGAAGCGCTGGTAGAACCAGCCATAGCCGGCGCGCACCACAGTCTTGGGTTTTCCCTTGCTGTGACCGAGGGCGTAGGCAACATAGAGACGCGGCGCAAAGTCGCTTTTGTCCTTGATCTCGTTCTGCGTTTCCCAGCGCAGGCCGTAGCTTAAGGTGAGTTTCTGATTCATGGCGAAGTCATCCTGATAGAACAGGGCGAGATCCATGGGAATGGCGCGGGCGGTGTATTGGTTATTGTTGACCACCGTGACCTGATAGAGCTGCGGCGTCCTGGCGATATATTGCTGGTTTGCCGACACGCCGTTGACGGCTGTAAATGTGTAGGCGCCGTTGGTACCGGAGTTGGTGAAGTTGGCGTCGCGATAGGCGCGAAAACGACCGCCGAAGTTGAGCGCGTGACGACCTTTGGAGCCGGTGAAATAATCCTGCACTTCGTAGTCGTCCTGATTGTCGCGCAGGGTGCCGGAATTGTTGCCGCCGTCGACAAACGAACCGGAGACCGTCAGGGTTGGCATGGTGTAGGGCGAGGTCTGGTTGTCGCGAATGCGGCGGTAGCGGAAGCGAATGTTGTCGACGAAGTTTTTGCTGAGCACAATGCTGTCGCTAACCGCCAGCGTGTTTTCCGTATTGTTTCCGTTGGTCGCTTGCTCGGGAAGCGCCAATTCGCCGACGCTGCCGTTGGTAAAGGAGGCGTGGTAGTACTCGTATCGAACGGTCAGCGTATTTGACTGGCCCAGCTGGAAGTCGAAGCGCGGTTCGGTATCGACGCGAGTGCTGGGATTGCTGACAGTTTGATTCAGGTATGTGCCTGCGGGATTGCCAAGGGTGATGCTGGCCGGATCGATGGCATCGACGATGTTGACATTTTCCGTATGGCGGTTGAAAAGATCGCCAAAGTAGGAAGAAGTTTTCGTCATGGGGCCGCCGATATTGCCATAGAAGAAATAGGAGTAGTAGCTGGGCTCGACGAGTGGCGGCGAGCCGGCGGGCCGGGGATTGGAGTTCAGGATCGGATTCTGCGCGTTGAAGCCTGAATAGTTGCCGCGGGAAAAGATGTGTCCGTGCATCTGTCCGGTGCCGGCTTTGGTGAGAATCTCAATGCGACCATAGCCGAGGCGGTCAAACTCGGCGGAGAAGGGATTCTGGTTGACGATGATTTCGCGAATCGAGGACTTGGGCGGAATCTGTCCGCCGGAAAAGCCGTCAATATAAATTTCGCCGCCGTTGGGACCGGCGGAGGGACCGGCGAGTGCCTGAAGTTCGCTGGATAACTCATCGGGATCGTCGGAAAGCGCGTCCAGATCCTTGCCCTTGATGATCATGGCGTTGGCGTTGGACGTTGGAGAGGTGTCGATGGTGGAGGCTTCTCCGCTGACGTGGACCTGTTGCGTCTGGGCAGCGATGGTTAATGCGATGTTCAGCGTTTTGGTGGCGCCGGGGGCGATGACGACGCCCGTGGACTCAAACGGAGTGAAACCTTCGATGGAGGTGTTGATGGTGTATTGACCGGGGGCAAGGCCGTTGAAGTGATACAGGCCGGTGCCGCCGCTGGTGGTGCTGACAGTTTTGCCGTTGCCGGAAAGAACGATGGAGGCGCCCGGGATGATCGCGCCGGTGGGATCCGCTACGACGCCGTGCAAATTGCCGGTGGTTTGTTGCCCGAAAAAAGTCGAGACGAGGAGGAATGGCAGAACAAGTACCGCAAAGATCCTAAAGCGAAGATGAGCCACAGACAGTTTCCTTTTCCGTCGGAATGTTGCGTCTTGGTGACTAAGACGGAGCAGGGGTGCAAAAAGCTTCAACAATTGGGGGTAGATCGAAAAAATTCACACAGCGGAAATTTCGGGCTGGAATTGCCATGGGGAGAAAGGATCAGGAAACTTTTTCTACGGGGCTGGCATCGCTCGAGGCGAGCGATGCGGGGGCTTGTGGGTGGAGCTTCGCATGACGCCGGACGGTGAGGACTTTTCGGCCATCCTTGAGAAATCTGCGGAACATATAGGGCGTGAAGAAGGCTCCGGGAGAGCGCAGGGCCTCACGAAGGGCGTTGCGAATCCAGCCGGGCTTGCCGATGGTCTGGATGAGGATGGTGAGGGTGATGCCGCTGATGAAGTTGCGCTTTGCGGCCGTCAGTTGGCGGACGGCGTTGGCATCCTGAGTGGCGCGAGCGCTGATCAGTAAATCCTGATGCACGATGCGCGCCCATTGCTGCCATTGCTGTACAGCGGACTGGCTGGTGGTGCTGCCCTGGTGGTTGGTGTACTGGACCAGAGGCTCCGGGATGCAGACGGCATATGGATGCAAGAGGGCGGCGCGACCCCAGTTTCCGATGTCGCACAAGTCGCCATATTTGCTTTCGTAACCGCCGACCGCAATCGCATCCTGGGTTCGCAGCAGAATGCTGGTGAGACGAGGACCTCGATTGCCGGCGAAGAGAGCGGCGAGCAGGGAGGAGACGGGTTCCAGTTCGGGGCCGGATTCTGTGGTCCAGAACTGAGAATTGGTGGCGTTGGCGATGCGGCAGGGGCACCAGGCGACACCGACCGCGCCGGCGGAGGTTTGAGTGTTGCCGACTAAAAACGGCTGCACTAACCGCTCAATGGCGTTGGGAAGCAGAACGTCGTCGTCGCCGAGAAGCAGGAAGAATTCTCCGGTGGCGTGGCGGAGGCAGAAATCGAAGTTGCCGACCAAGCCGAGACGTTGTTTCTGCTGGACGAGGACCAGGCGGGGATCGCGAATTTCCTGGATTCGCTCGACGGTGTCATCCGTGGATGCGTCGTCCGATACAATCAGCTCAACATCAGAATACGTCTGGGCGAGCGCGCTGCGGATGGCTCGAAGAGCCAGGCTGCTGCGATTGATGGTGGGAATTCCGATGGAAACTCGCCGGAGTACCGTCATGATGGATTAGTAACCAATGTAGCATCCCGCGTTGCCTGCGGAAGAGGTTCGGCCAGCCGGCAATTGCGAATGGAAATGACGGTGTTACGCGTACGCAAGAAGCGGGTGCCAGTGGGATTCGGGACCATTCTGAATTCAGGTTGCGGTAGGGTGGGGATAGAGCAGGTGAATCGCGATGGACAGCAACTCCGCTGACAGGTCCGGAAGCAGATTCTCTTGGCGGTCGCGACTTGCGAAGCAAATGCCGCCGGGGCAGTTCGCGCGGTATCTGATGGTGGGCGTGTGGAACACCTTTTTCGGATACAGCTTGTACGCGCTGTTTACGGCGCTGCTGACGCCTCGGCTGAGATTTGCCTATCTATACGCATCGGTCTTTTCTAGCCTGATTGCAATCACGGTTGCGTATCTTGGATATAAGATTTTCGTCTTCAAGACCAAAGGAAACTATTGGGTGGAGTGGTTTCGATGCATTCTGGTCTACGGCAGCGGGATCTTGCCGGGGCTGGTGTTGTTGCCGTTGCTGGTGGGGGGACTGCATTACGGTTTCCACCTGGACCGCAGCGCTCCGTACATTGCGGGCGGGCTGTGGACGGGGCTGACGGTCCTCTACAGTTTCTTTGGGCACAAACACTTCTCATTTCGTGTTCCAGACGATGCGGCGCATGACGCGGCGGCGATCGAAGCGGAACCGCCGATTGAGGATGTTGTGGAAGGCGTGATACCTGATCCGACGACGAATGCGGCGGACCGCCTCTGAAGATTCACAAGAACCCTTACAATTCTGATATCCGGCTGGTGCCTGGGCTGGAGTGCATCCAAATAACGCGAGGCGACGTGAAGACGATCAGCATTATTACCCCCTGCTACAACGAAGAAGACAATGTCGTCGAACTGTATACGCGGGTGCGCAACGTGATTGCGGCGCTGGGGCGATACAAGTATGAGCACATCTTTATCGACAACGCTTCTGAGGACAGCACGGTGGCGGTGTTGAAGGGGTTGGCGGCGGCCGATCCGAACGTGAAGATTATTGTGAACGCCCGCAACTTTGGCCACGTGCGCAGCCCGATGCACGCCTTCTGGCAGGCGCAGGGAGATGCAGTGATCGGCATTGTGGCCGACATGCAGGACCCGCCGGAAATGATTGCAGACCTGGTGCAGGGGTGGGAGGAAGGCTACTCCATGGTGCTGGCAATCAAGCGTACCAGCGGGGAGCATCCGGTGATGTTCTGGGCGCGCAAGAAATATTATTCCCTGGTGAATCG
>JAJYBW010000051.1 GCA_021778815.1 Acidobacteriota bacterium
GCGGATCGATTTCTGTTCGAGGTGGAAAACAGGCTGGGATATCGTCTGGATCCGGCCGCAGAAGAAGGGATGCCGAACGATGTGTTTCGCGATCACGTGGGCATTCATGCGCAGCAGCAGGCGGGCCTCAGCTACGTTGGCGCATCGGTATTGCGAGGGCGTCTGAGCGGAGATCAACTGGCGGATGTGGCCGCGCTGTCAGAGAAATATGGCAGCGGCGATGTGCGACTGACGGTGATGCAAAATCTGTTGCTGATCAATATTCCCAACGCAAAGACAGGTGAATTGCGCAAGGAACTGGAAGCGACGGGGCTGCGCGTGGAAGGTTCCAACTTTTGGCGGGGCGCGATTGCTTGCACGGGGGCGGAATTTTGCAAGCTTGCCATTACCGAGACAAAAGGATTTACGCGTTGGCTGGTGGAGGAGATGGAGCAGCGCGTTCCGGAGTTCGATCAGCAGCTGAAGCTGAATGTCACCGGCTGCCCGAACAGTTGCGGCCAGCACTGGATTGCGGACATCGGCATTGAAGGTAAAAAGATCAAGCACGACGGCAAAATGGTCGATGCGTATTATTTCTGCGTCGGCGGGGCGGTGGGAGCGCACCAGGGGACCGCTCGTCCCGTGGGATATCGTTGCGCGGCCACGGAAGTACCCGAGGCGATGGAGAGGCTGCTACGGAAGTACCTCGCGAGCCGCACGGAGGGTGAGAACCTGCGCGGTTATTTTGCGCGCCACAGTGATGCGGATTTGCGCGACCAACTGGCGGGCGCAGCCATCGCGCCGGTGGCACGCGACGTTTCGCCTGGACCTGTTCCGCACACGGCGGGTTAATGGGGCATGCATGATGAAGGAAATGCGATGAGTCTTTTTCCGATTTTTCTGAAGCTGGAGCGACGACCCTGCCTGATTGTCGGCGCGGGCAATGTCGCGCTGGAAAAGATCACCAGCTTGCGGCGAGCCGGCGCACATTTGCGCGTGGTCGCTCCGGACGCCTGCGAAGCGGTTCGGCAGCTCGCGGAGAAAGGCACGATTGCATTGGAGCTTCGTCGCTTTCAGGAAGCCGACCTGGAGGGGCAAACGTTCGTCATCACGGCAACGGATTCGCGCGAAGTCAATCGGCAGGTATTTCTCGCCGCACAGAAACGTGGACTGCTGTGCAACTCTGTCGACGATCCGCCGAATTGCGATTTCTATTTTGCTTCGATTGTGGACCGCGGCAAGCTGCAAATTGCGATTTCAACGGCTGGCGAAAGCCCTGCGCTGGCGCAGAGGCTGCGGCGAGAGATTGACGCGCAGTTGCCGTCGGATATGGCGGAGTGGCTCGATCAACTCGGCCATTTGAGGCGCGAAATTCTGGCGGCGCATCCAGCGGGGAATGAGCGCAAAGCGCTGCTGCATACACTTGCCGAGCGTTCGGTGTGCGGTTCGGATGCGTGCCCATCGAGACAATTGGCATTTCCGGAGCGTGCACAAAAGGCGAAATCTGCGCGGACGAGAGCGGAGAAGGGGACTGTGTATCTGGTGGGTGCCGGGCCAGGCGATCCTGAATTGCTGACGCTGAAGGCTGCGGATTTGCTGGCTACGGCGGATGTGGTGCTGCATGACGACCTGGTTCCACAAGCGATTCTCGACCGCGCCGGCGACGACGCGCAGGTCATCAGTGTGGGGAAACGTTGCGGGAGCCGACGCGTCACGCAGCAGCAAATTCACGAGTTGATGATTGGTAAGGCTCGCGATGGCGCGAGCGTGGTGCGATTGAAGAGCGGCGATCCGATGATCTTTGGACGCGCAGGCGAAGAAATTGAAGCGCTGGAGCAGGCGCAGATTCCGCATGAAATTGTTCCCGGCGTCACCACCATGTTTGCCGCCGCCGCCGCTGCAAAAAAATCCCTGACCGATCGCCGCAGCGCGTCGAAGGTGATCCTGACGACGGCGCATCATGCGTCGCACAGCGATGGCGAAGATCGGCCTTCGTTCTGGCGAGGCACTCTGCCGAACGATGCCACCCTGGGAATTTATATGCCGGGGCGGGACCTTCGCGCGCTGGCGTGGGACATGTTGCAGGCGGGGCTGGCGGCGGACTTGCCAATCGTGGTGATGAGTCACGTTTCGCTGCCGGATGAAGAAAGTCGAAGCACGACGCTGGCGGGGCTAGCCGATTTGGAGCCGGGACCAGCTCCGATGCTGATCCTGGCCGGGTGGCCGCTGGCGGAGCAGTCGGAGGGCGTGGTGCCAGACTTTGTGTCGGCAGAGCGATTTGAAGATGCCGTCGGAGTGGAACGATAGCGCCGACGCGTGGCGAAGAGTCGAACTCCGTGGTCCGATTTCCATCGACTCCCTAGTGAATGGGGACATTCTGAACGACGCGGGTGATCGCGCCGCTGGGACTGGGAACATCCGGTTTCAGATTGCAGTGGATGGAGAAAAACAGTCCAAGCAACTGGCCGAACATGACATCGAGCGGTGGCCGATAGGCATCCGGAATTGAAACGCTTAATCCTGGCGTCAGGAAGTGCTCACATTCCTTCTCGATTTCTTTGCTGGGTTGGATGGCAACAGCGACGCGAGTCTGGACCACCCCTTTTTTCCCAATCTCACGGAGAAGGTCGGCTTCGTAGCGTTCGCGGCGGCGATCGCTGGAAATGAAGCTGACAAACAAAGTCTCCGCGTTTAAGGCGGCGAGCGGGCCATGGCGCAAACCAAGGGTTGACTCAGACATGGATTGAATTCGACCGGCGGTCAACTCCGATACCTTCAGCGCAGACTCCGTTGCGACGGCCTTTAACGAGCCGGAGCCGACGAAGCACACCCGGGTGTAGGGCCCATCGGCCAAGTTCGCCGCGCATTCCGATGCAACATCAAGAAATTTTTCTCCAGAGGCGATCAACGATTGCAGGATCGGCTCATATTCTTGCAGCGTCCAGACATGTGCCAGGCATTGACCGCAGACAACCATGTTGGAATATGAACTGGTCATCGCCAGGCCGCGATCGTTCACGGCATCGTCCAGCAACAGGCCAAAGACACGGGGATCATTCTGATGATCTTGAATCATCTTTCCTTGCGCATTGCACGAAACGACAAGGTGGGAGATGTTGGGATACTCTTTGAGCGCCTTATCGAGGACGTTGACACCTTCCGGACTGTCGCCTGACCGGGAGAATGAGATCCACAGGTAATTGGTGTCGCGGAGGATGAAATCGTCAAAGTTCGTAAGCAGGTCGGTGCTGGGAATTGCGTTGACTTCGCATTGCCATTTCTGGCGGAGCAGCGCAATCAAGGATTGACCAATATAATCAGAAGTGCCTGCACCGATCAAGAAAACGATGGGGCGACGAAGGGTCGCCGCGGCGCCTGGATCCACTCCTTTGGATTGCAGGAAGGCCTGGATTTCCGAGCGACGTTGCTGGAAATTCATGAAGGTAGTGGCCCAGGTATGGGGCTGTTGAGCAATTTCGCCGGGAGTATGGCTGAGTCCGCGCTTTGCTTTTTCTTCTTTGTCCAGATGGATGAGATTCAGCAAACGGCTCACAGTTCTATGCTCCTTTGACATGCAGTGAAGTGAAAAGCTGATATAACAAGGCGAGTCCGAACCTGCATACGAGGGTCAGCCAACGCAGATATCGTGAAATGATAAGATAACAAAACGAAATTGATCATAACTGATACCGTTCAATTTAGCAACCGCTTTCTATGATCCCACAGATACAAAACATGACCAGTTTAGAGAAAAGATTTGACGTCAGCATCGCCGGTGAAATCAATCTTGATTTGATTTTGTATGGGTTAGCCGAGGTCATCCCTGTCGAGCGAGAGATCCTAGCTACGGATTTTCGATGCACTTTGGGCGGCTCATCGTCTATCGTCGCGCACAATTTAGCGTCTCTTGGGGTATCGGTAGGGTTCACAACCCGCCTGGGCAAAGACGAGTTTGGCCGCATTGCCCTGGAACGCATGGCGGAAAGCGGGGCTGATCTTTCCGAAGTTGTCTATGCGGAAGATTCGACCAGCACCGGCGTCACCGTTTTGCTGCACCATGGCGTAAAGCGACGAATCCTTACCTATCCTGGAACGATGAGCGGCATGTCGCGCGCCGACCTGAACTTCGACTATCTGGCATCGGCCAGACATTTTCATCTCTCCTCTCTTTTTCTGCAAAAAGCGCTGGCTCCAGACCTGCCGGCTCTGTTTCGAGATCTGAAGCAAGCCGGACTGACAATTTCGCTGGATACGAACGACGATCCAGAAAACGAGTGGGGTGGCGTTCTGAACGAGGTATTGCCATATGTCGACCTGCTGCTGCCAAATGCCGACGAGGTTCGTCGCATTGCCCGGCGCGACACGGTGGAGGAAGCGCTGCTCGCCTTATCGAGCCGTGTGCCCTGTATCGCGGCGAAGTGCGGACCTGCCGGGGCGTTGTTGCAGACCGGAGGCAAGCTGACTCGCATTCCGCCGATCCAGGTGACGCCGATCGACACCATTGGCGCAGGCGACAGCTTTGATGCGGGCTTTCTGTATGGGTACGCGCGCGGCGCTGATCCTCTGGATTGCGCGACGGCGGGGAACATTACCGGCGCATTGTCGACGCTGCGGCCAGGCGGCACTGAAGCCTTTCGCGATGCGGCGTTTCGCGACAGCTTCCTGCACCAACACAATTTTCCATTCGCGATTCGCGAACAGGATTGCACCATCGTTCCTTAACTTTGCGGCGTCCTGGCAGCATTGAATTCACAGGCTCATCGGAGGTTCAACGATGAGCCTGGATTTCTTGCTGGCGACCGCCTTAACGGGTGGTGGATGGTGTTGCCTCGAGAGTGCGAACCTCCCACGGTTGCAATGCAATCTGTGTTGCCTCCCCGGCGTGGAGCGTCAGCGCTGGCGTGCTGGTTGTCCACGGGTCGTGTGCGGTATAGGTTCGCGCGGATCCGGCGGGCAGTTCCAGCGCGGTTTGAATATCCAGCGAAAATGTCTGCGGCTTATTGGATGGATTGCGCAGCACGATGATGGCGTTGCGAGGGCTCCAGGAGGCCCAGCCGTAGACCTGCAGTTGTTGCGGGTCGCCGCCAATCCAATGCACATCTTTCAGAGTTTCAGCATTGTCGCGTGACCAGCGTGCGCCCTTCGCGAGGATGTCCCAATCCGCGGAAGACAGAAGCGAAGGGGTGATGTACATTTCCTGCACCTGGGTGCCGGAGCCAAAAAACGACTCCACTTCGTCGCGAAAATCTCCCTTGGGATCGGACTTCAATCCATCTGCATATTGCGCATAAATCATGCCGTGCAACATGAGCGAGTTGATGGGAAACAGCGGGCCCGCTTTGACGATGTTTTTATAGACCTGGGCGTCGCGGTAGGTGATCCAACGTTGCCTCGAAGTGCCGACGCCGGTGAAGGAATGGTCCTCTCCATTGCGCCAGATATCGTCGGTATCGAATAGCCAGAACGGCGACGGATAGGTTCCGGTGCTGAGGTTAATGAAAATATCTGGCTCGACGATCCGCAGGCGATGGATCAAGGCCAGCATGGCGTCGAAGTCGCTATCGAACTCACTTCCAGGGAACACCCGATCGGCATTTCCGGTGCCGTCGAACTTGAATTCGTTGGCTCCATACTGATGGATCATATTGAGACAAGTGTCTTGAAACTTCGCGAAATATTTCGGGCCTGAGAGTGCAAATCCTCCGCTGACAATCTCGTATCCATGTTGTTTGCCGAAGGCGATGCGGTCGAGCTTCTGCTGTTCGTAGCCGCCCCAGGGCGACATCCACACGCCAATGTGGCTGTGATATTGCGCGGCGGCCTCGCTGGCTTTTGTAAATCCATCGGGGAAGCCGGAATCGAATCCCCACAGGCTATGTGGATTGTCCCAGCCATCGTCAAAGACAAAGGATGTCACGGTGGCGCCACGCTTCTCCGTCAACTCCGTGCCGAACGCATGGATGCGATTGAGCGCGCCAGCCTCATCGGTGCGATTGTTATATCCCAGGTCATACCAGGTGTTGTATTGCAGCGAGGGTCGATAGGGGTGGGCCCGCTCGCGTTCGATGTAGCGCAGGAAGTCGCGCCGCATTTGTCCCGGCGCGGCAACGCCGACCACAGAGGAATAGACAATGCTTTGGTGCGGCTGCATGGGCAGCGTTCGCGGAAGGGAGGCGAGAACTTCGCCGCCTTCAACCTGGCTGATGGAAATCGGATGCTCGAAGCCGAAGAACATGGTGTTGTCGGCAATCGGCGAGCCCTTTACGCTGCCGACCACGCGCGCGGCGGAATCTTTGAATTGCAGCATGCGAACGGATGTGATCGGCAGCGCGTGGTCGCCGGTGTGAATCGTGATTTGCTGGCGAAAATAATTCGAGCCGTCCCGCAGGATGCCGCACCATTCGATTTCTGCCGCCGTGGCTGGATCAGAGAATTCAGTGCAGACTTCCTTGCCAGCGAGCCGGTCGGATTCGCGTGATGCCGTGGGCTGGGGCCGAAGATTGTGGACTGCAAATGGCAGGGTTCGTTTCATGGAGGAGGAACTCAGGACGGAGCCACCCTTCATGGAGAGCGAAAAGGAGTCGGGCAGGTCGACGGACCGTTGCGAGGCGCGATCGATGATTCGCAATCCGTTCCATTTGCCGGCCGAGGCTGAACCTTGCACCTGAATCCAGCTGTCGCCCAACGTAAATTTCGAACCGTCGGTGGAGGCGGTGGTTCTATCTCGCACAGATTTCTGAGTCGTCTGGGCATGGACGCAAACCGCGAAGGTTGTGAGCAGACCAATGGATGCTGTGAGGGCGATTCGTCCTGCGAATTTCCGTGCGATGCCAGAAGTCTTCATCCATCTCTCCAGTTCAGGTCGGGGATTGGGAACAGAGAAACGACCCTAAAGATCACGGTTCGAATCTCGACTAAAATATATCGTAACTGAGCGATGGAATGTGAAACCCATGGCGCGAGCGATTGGGATCCCACGTGTCCCGCGAGTGGAGGGGAAGACGAGTATGGCAGCCGATACAAAGTCGAAGGAACTGGATCAGAAGGACAAATTTGTTGCGATGGCCACGGCGAAGGCAGAAGTGGACCTGAAACTGACCGATTTCAAGCCGGTTTCCATGCTGGTGACGCCTGTCCACGCGGTCAATCGACCGAGTGTTCCGGCCATCGATTACCACAACCATCTGGATGCCTTCGAACCGGTGGAGGTATTGAAGGTGATGGACGCCTGCGGTATTGAGCGGGTGGTGAACATCACCATGAAGACTGGCGATGAGGCGCTGCAGGTGATCGATCGTTATGCGCCATATTCCGAGCGGTTCTCGACCATGGGTTGGATGGATTGGTCTGGGGTGGGGCGGCCGGATTTTATTCAGAAATCTCTCGACACCTTCGATCGTCTGCGGGAACGCGGCATTTGCGGCATGAAGTTTTGGAAGGACCTAGGGCTGTCGGTGCGGGATGCTTCCGGTGAGTTGTTGCGGATTGATGACGAACGATTGGCTCCGCTCTTTGATAAGGCGGCGGAACTTGGAATCCCGGTGATGTTTCATACCGCGGACCCGGACGCATTTTTTTTGCCGATCAATGCGAACAATGAGCGCTACGAAGAATTGGCGGCACATCCGGACTGGGGATTTTACGGATCTCATTTCTCGAAGGACGAACTGCTGGCGCAGCGAAACCGCGTGTTCGCGCGGCATCCGAAGACGAGGTTCGTGGCGGCGCATCTGGGGGAGCGAGGCGAAAATCTTGCCTACGTTTCGGACATGCTCGACACATATCCAAATGTTTCTGTGGATATGAGCGCGCGGGTCGCAGAGCTAGGCCGGCAACCGTACACGGCGCGAGCCTTCTTTGTGCGCTACGCCGATCGCATCGTGTTTGGAACGGACCTGTTTCCGGAAATCGCAACCTATCGGCTGCATTTCCGCTTCTTCGAAACCGATGATCAATACTTCGAGTATCCATCGCATGCCTCGCGCCAGGGGCGATGGAATATTTACGGAATCCACTTGCCGCAGGATGTGCTGCGGAAAATTTATCGCGACAACGCGCTCCGTTTGCTTCGGTAGGGTTGCGGCTCGCCGCAGACCAGCGTAAGCCGGTTAGACCGAGGTCTGGAAGACCGACTCCGACCTATGGCCGGCGGAAATGCTGCGAAACTTCGATGCGTCTGTGATGGATGAGTTGACCTCATGATCCGATTTCTGGCTGGCATGGTTTCGCACGGCGGTTGAAGCTGCGGAAATCGCCTCGACCAATCCGTAGGGGAGCAGGCTGGCGCGGAGTCCTTCGATGTCCTGTGGGCTGCCGATGATCTGAAACGCGACCCAGTCTGGGCGCACGGCAATCACCTGGGCGCCCATCGACGAGATGACCTGGAGCAGCGGGAGGCGCGATTCCTGATCGCACAAGATGCGGAACATGGCGAGCGTACGACAGAAGCCGTCGTGGTAAGCGAAGCAGTCGATGGATTGAACCTCGTGCAATCGGCGCAACATGTCGCAGGTTCGTCGCGCGCCGTCGTCATCGAGGTTCGCCATGAAGGTCACGCGCGCTTCGTCTCCGAGGCGCATCGAAGAAAACGATTGTACCGGCACCGCGTGATGGTCCAGAACCTGAAGAACTCTGGATTCAACCCTGACCCGATTTGAAGCTGTGATTAAGAACATGCGTTCCATTTCCGATCCTCCTGGTGGTTTGCGGTTCGAGCCAAGAAATCTGGCGTGGAAAATAAAAAAGCCACCAACCCGTTTTGGGTGGTGGCTTGTAGTTGCTTGATTCTTTTCCGGCCTACATGCCCGCACCCATGTGGATGCTAATAATGGACCGAATAATGGAGGGAATGATTATGCCGGAAGAAATGCTGGACGCAGCCGTGGCTTTCAGCAGATTCTGCTGAAATGCTTGCACCGGAGATCCGGAGAGGCTACGCATAGTAGTCATCGTAACAGAATCCATTCAGAAGACACAAAACCTTTCAGCAATAAAAACTGAGGAGGCAATGCGTCAGCGGGCAGAGCACCATTCGTGGACGAAGACCAGCAGCACTTTCGCGGCCTCGACGAGCGAATCAATTTCGACGTACTCATCGGCGGCGTGGGTGTTGCCGCCTCGCGCGCCCCACAGGACTGCAGGAGTATGAGAGACGGTGTGAAAGACGTACATGTCGCATGGGCCTTCGATTCCAGCGATCACCGGCGGCTTGCCCATGACACGGGTGGCGCACTCCGATAATTCGGTGACGAGCGGTTCATTGGCAGAAATTGCGGAACCGGGTAGCCATCGAGGAGTGAAGACGAACTCCGGGGGGTGTGCGAAGGGAGTGCCGGAGCCAACCGCGAGCGAATCGATCCACGCGAGGAATTCGCGATCGATGTCTTCCTGTTTTTCGCCGGGCATCGCCTGCCAGTAGATTTCCAGCTTGCATTCCTCGGGTACGGTGATGGGCTCCTTCATGCCCCAGGGGGCGGTAATAATTTTCGTCACGATCACGGGTACAGGGTCGGCAGCATCGGCGTAGAGGGGATGTGGCTTGGCGTTGGCGCGACGCTGATCGGCAAAATCTTTGATCTTCGCGAGCAGGTAGGTCAATTGCTCGATCACGCCAGGCGTTGGCGCGCCCTCATTGAGGACTCCACCGGAGGCGCGCAAGGTGACGTGGGCGATGCGGCCGCCACGCTGAGCAGGGCAGATGCGCAGGAACGATGGCTCAGAAATGATGGCAGCATCCGCGTTGAAGCCTTTGACGCGGCCTGCGAGGGTGCCATTGACGCCGCCAAATTCCTCATCAATCACCGTCTCGAACAGAACATCTCCGGGCAGACGAAGATTTAGATTGTGCAAACACTCCATGATGAAGAGGTTGGTTGCGACGCCACCCTTCATATCATTGGAGCCGCGGCCGTAAAGGCGATTTCCTTCTACAGCGCCGCCAAAAGGATCTTTTGTCCACGGCAGGGTGCCGACGGGAACGGTATCAATGTGGCCCGACAGCAGCAGGGATCGGCCGTTCCCGGTGCCTTTGCGGCGGGCGGCAATGTTGGGACGATTTTTGTAATCGCGTCCAGCAATGAAGAGCGGATGTTGTGTCAGGCCGGGTACATCATCGAAGGAATACGCAATGGGGACATAATCCAAATCGGACAAGAAGCGGGCGATATATTTCTGGCACTCGCCCTCACGGCCGATTGGAGGAGTATTTTCAGATGGAATGCGAACGATGTCCTGCAGAATTTGGATCAGCCGATTTGCGTGTGCTTCGACATAGCTGATGAGTTGGTTTTCAACGGCGGGCAGATTCATTGGAAGGCGTCTCCACTCCACTGACTGAGTTTACTCTTGAAGCCCCGGGTAAGAATCGCCAGGTACACCACTCCGATTGCCAGCCAGATAAAGCCAACGACCTTGGCATGTGTGCTCAAGTTGAGCCAGATATAAACGCAGAAACAGGCTCCGGCGAGCGGAGAAATCAAGTTTCTGAAAAGAGTATTTGCGCTGCGTTGTTTCTGCCCGATGTAAAAATGCTGGATGACCGAGAGATTGACGAGAATGAATCCCACGAAGGCGCCGAAGTTGAGCAGCTCGACTGCGGTTTGAAAATCGATATACAGCGCGCCCACCAGCGACGCGGCGGAGGTGACGTAGATGGCGCGTGTGGGAGTTCCATACTTGGGGGATACGTAGCCGAACACGGTGCGGGAAAAAACTCCGTCGCGACCCATGGCATACAGCAGACGCGAGGCTCCGGCCTGCCCGGTGAGTGCGCTGGAGACGCCCGCCACCAGCAGCACAAATGTGAGGATCAGGAACATGACTTGCCCGCCGATGCGATGGCCGATATCGAGGATCGCGGTATCCACGTGGGGGAAAAGGCCGTAGTTGTTCCAGGCGAGCGCAGCAAAATATACGGTGACAACGCAGATGAATGTTTGAAGGATGCAGACCAGGACGGTTGAAAAGCCGATGTCTTTTTCCGGGTTCAGAGTATCTTCCGCCAGGGTGGAGATGGCGTCGAAGCCGATATAAGAGAGAGCGGCGATCGAGGCCCCCAGCATCATGGGCCGCACGGAGAAGTGGCCTGCGGGAAAAATGCCAACTGGGGAAATCAAGCTGGCCTTGCCGTAATGCAATTCAACATAATGAATGGCGAGAAAGATAAAAAGCACCGCGCACAGGGTCATGGCAGCCATCATCACGGTGTTGGCTCGCGCCAGAATGCGAATGCCTTTGACATTAATTGCGGTGATGCCGGCAGTGAAAACGAGAACCCAGACGAAGTAGGGAATCGCGGGAACAAATCGCTGGGCGGTCAGCGCGGCATAGATCACGCTCTCCAATGGAATCAGAAAATAGTCGAGGATCATCGCCCAGCCGGCCACGAATCCGACAGTGGGCGTGAACGATTGCTGGACGTAGGTGTAGGTAGAGCCGGCGGACGGATATACGGTCGCCATTCTTCCGTAGCTGGCAGCCGTGAACAACATGGCGACCATCGCAACGATATAACTGAGTGCGGCCTGCCCATGGGAAACGGACTGGATAATTCCATATACGGGGTAGACGGCGGTGGGGCTAAGAATGACCAGGCCGAACAGGATGAGGTCCCAGCGTGTCAGCACGCGCCGAATATGTCCGGTGGAGGAGGGAACGTTCGGGATAGCCTGTGGCGCCGGTTCACTCATCGAAGTTCTTTCAAAGCGGGTCACCCGATAGGCCTAACTTTTGTCGAGGTGGAACAAGCCATCGACCTTCAGAACGGAAGGCAGGCCACGTTCACGGACATGGATTTGGACGCGCACAGAGATTTCGAAAGGTTGCGATGCAAGGAACGATGCAGGTTTCGAAAGTCAATGATAAAGGAAAAACCGCACGGTTGCCATGAACGAATCTTGACTCCGAGACTTCATCGACATCAAAGAATTGAGCGGCTGCAGAGGCGAAGTAACCGGTATCAACGTTTGCCGGATTAGAGAATTTGTGAATAATGAGTGTGCAACGATAACTATAGTAAGAACGGTAGCCAGTTCCCACCCGAGGCCAAAAAGATGAACAACTTGCCGAAGAGCGGCCGAAGTGCGAAGACGGCTGCGAGTGATTCCGGGGCAAACCCGGATTACGATCCGATGCTGATTGAGGAGCGCAGGCAACACATTCTGGCGATTGCCCAGAGCGAGGGGCGCGTGCGCGTTCGCGATCTTTCGAAAGCCCTTGGTATTTCGCAGATAACAATTCGTAAAGACCTGGATCACTTGCAGGGTAGGGGTCTGCTGCACCGCAGCCATGGTGGCGCGTTGCCGGCCCAGCCTGGAGCTTTGTTCGATCCAACCCTGCAGGAAAAAGAGAAACGCCATCACAACGAGAAAGTTCGCATTGCGGCGGCGGCAGCGGAGATGGTGCAGGAAGGCCAATGCGTCATGCTGGACTCCGGGACAACGACCACGGCGGTGGCGCTGGCTTTGAAAAAGTTTTCTCAGCTGACCATTATTACCAACGGGGTGAATATTGCGGCGGAGCTGACGGGAACGCATTTTGATGTGATTCTTACTGGCGGAATTGTGCGCAAGAATTCTTTTTCGCTGGTGGGTCCGCTGGCCGAAGATATGCTGGCGGAGATGCATGCGGACATTTTATTTTTGGGGGTCGATGGGTTCGATCTGGATATCGGGTTGACGACACCCAACCTGCTGGAATCGCGGGTGAACCGGGCCATGGTCG
>JAJYBW010000052.1 GCA_021778815.1 Acidobacteriota bacterium
CGGCGCGCTACCGTTCGCGGGAATGACCCATAATTCATAAGTCTTGTTGGGCGGCAACGGCACCAAATGGCTGGCGGTGAAGACCAGCCCGCCACGATTCTTGAGATACACGGCGTTGCCGGAAGGCACAGGCTGGGCATGTGCTGAAACCAAAACTACACGCTGCGACTCAGGTGATGTCAAAACTTCAACGATTTCTTTGTCTCTTTGTGCGGATGCGCTGGTCTGATTCAGTTCCACCGTCTCGATAGCCAGACGCTGTGCTACGTTCTGGTTCACATCGTGAACGTGGATTGCGTAAAACAGACAGGCGAGAGCCGCCACCCATCCACCCCAAAGCAGCGCCGGATTGGTATGCCGAGCGCGAACCGGCGCGATCCCCTGGGAACCGGCCCCATTGCGAACCGGTTTGGGGAATGGCTTAATGGATGCCGACTTGCTGGTCTCAGCGGACGGATGAATCCCTGCCGCTTGCAGTAGTCGTTCCTTGGCGCCGGCTGGAGGCGGCACTTGCGCAACCGACATGGCGACCAGGGCGAAGTCGGCGCGCAACTGATTCGTCTCAGACATGCACTGTGGGCACCGCTGAAGATGCTCACGCACCCGTTCCATGACAGCCGTATCCTCCTTCGATTCAGGCGCGCCAGTCGGCGTTCCCAAACAGAACAGGATCAGCTCATCCATATCGGGATGGAGATCAGGCGTCATCCGGAGACTTCCAATGCCTTTCGTATTGAGATCAATGCAGACCGTATCCGCGTTTTGACTGTTCCCAAGGGCTGACCGGTCTTTGCCGCAATTTCTGTATGCGTCTGCCCCTCAAAAAACGCCATCTCCAGTGTTTTTCGCTGGTCCAAAGGCATCGTCTCAAGCAACACCCGAACCTTGGCCACCATCATGTTGCGATCCGCCTCGGTCCCCATGTCTACCGAGTTGGCTAGCTGCAGATCGTCCACATTCTCAAATCTCTTCGTTCCCCGAATGCGATCGATGGCTCGATTGCGGGTCACCACCGCGAGCCATCCGCAAAGGCTTCCGCGATGGTCCGCGAAGGTCTCCGGTTGTTGCCACAGCTTCAAGAACACCTCTTGCATGACATCTTCTGCCGCCGCGGTGTCGCGCAGCACACGCATCGCGACGGAGTACACCATGGTCGAGTACTGGTCATACATACGCGACAGAGCGTCGGGCTGCCGTCTCCGCAGTTGGTCCATCAGCTGCCGGTCCGTTAGTTGCTGGTCCGTCAGAGTGCCGTCTTGCGGTGGCGTGTCTGGCAAAGGAATAGCTCGATTGGAAAAGATTAACTCGCGTGCCTGCACACACGGTCGACATTCCACCGTACACGGTTCACCTTCTCAAACGCAAATGGACGGCCCTGCAACATATGTACGGAAAAGGGTTGCCTAACGGATTGGGAAAAGCATTCAGGTGCGGTCGAAAAGCCGGAACCGAGTGGAATCGGCCAGGCTGATTTCCGCGCCAAAAATCGTTAAGAATAGAGTAAATTCCGATTGCAATCTTGCGGGTTTGGCATCCTACAACTTGCAAATCTTTTGCATTGTTGCCGCATGGCGGTACTCCTCGTGAATGTTGTCCAACTGAAAGGATCCTTACATGGCAAAAACGACGGTGAAAGAACCCTTCCTGACCGATGTGAAAACCCTGCGGGAACGGGCCCGCAAAAGCATTGCGAAAGGCGCTGTCACCCAGAATTACGGGGGCGACGTGGCCCAGACCATCGACATTCTGCAAGCTGTGCTGGCAACAGAGATTGTCTGCGTGTTGCGGTATACGATGCACGCCATCTCCGCTACCGGAATCTCCAGCGACAGCGTCAAGGAAGAATTTGCGCAGCACGCCAAGGAGGAGCAGGAGCACATGACAGTGGTCGCGGAGCGCATCAACCAGCTTGGCGGCAAGCCGAATTTCAATCCGGAAGGGTTAGCCAGCCGCTCCGCTTCGCAATATAGCGAAGGCGACAACCTGATCGACATGATCAAGGAGAACCTGATCGCCGAACGCATTGCCGTGGAGCATTATCGCGAACTGATCCGCTTCTTTGGCGATAAGGACACCACCACGCGAGTCATGCTGGAGCGTATCCTTGGCAACGAAGAAGAGCATGCCAACGACATGCATGACCTGCTGGTCGCCCACGAAGGTCGGCCCATGTTACCGAAAGATTAAAACGCGAGTTAGCGACTTCCAGCGCCGGAATGAATGCAGCCAGAAATTCGTGGTTCTGCTAGATTTATCCGTACATTGCAGACCTAGGTCGCAGCCGTCTGCAAAAGTCCGATAGTACGAGGAAACGATATGTTCATACTCTGGTGGATCATCGTTGGGATCATCGCCGGCTGGATCACAGGCAAGATCATGAGCGGCGGAGGATATGGCGTATTCATGGACATGGTGATCGGTATCATAGGCGCCATGATCGGCGGTTTTATCATGCGATCTCTTGGCCATGCCGGCAGCGGTGGCTTTATCTACACGGTTGTCGTTGCGGTCTGCGGAGCGGTGTTGCTGACCCTTTTGCTGCGGCTTGTCACGCGCGGCCGAGTAAGACAGATATAGCGCTGGCGCTCGCAAAAGTGTCGTTCAGTGATTTGGCCTGGAAGTTCCAACGATTTTTCGTGTGGACTTCCGGGTCTTTCTTTTTGTGGCGTGCATCAGCGACTCAGGTAGAGCCACACTGAGAGGTCCAGTCACTTCTTCGCGCCCCCAGGAGAAATCGGTCTCGCTATTCTATCCATGTTGCATCTAAGTCACTGGTTCCCTCCGAATCGCGTGTAGGTTTCTCCTTTTGGAGTGAGTCGAAAGATAGAAAGGACTGTACGACTAGATGACAGAAGCACAGAAATTCACGGTTTGCGAGGGATTGCCATATCCTCGAGGTGCGTACTGGGATGGCAAGGGAACGAACTTCGCCATCTTTTCCGCCCATGCGACCAAGGTGGAAGTATGCATTTTCGACGACAAAGGTGAGCAGGAACGCGAGCGCATCGAATTGCCCGAGTGCACCAACCAAATTTGGCATGGCTATCTGCCGGAGGTGGGTCCGGGTACGGTGTATGGATATCGCGTTCATGGTCCTTATGAGCCGGAAAATGGGCATCGATTCAATCCGAACAAATTATTGCTCGATCCTTACGCGGTGGCTTACATCGGCGAGCTGAAATGGGATCCTGCCGTCTTTGGATACAAGGTGGAGTCGATGGACGACCTGACGTTCGATGAGCGCGATAGTGCTCCCTTCATGCCGAAGTCCGTTGTCGTAGATCCAAATTTCGATTGGGCAGGAAGTCCCGGGCGGGCGAGACGAGGCAGTCAACGACAACTGGCCGTCTCCTTCAATGACACAATCATTTACGAGCTGCACGTCCGCGGCTACACGAAAAAGCATCCTGCGGTGCCGGAATCTCTCCGCGGAACCTATCGCGGGCTGGCCCAGCCGGCGGTGCTGGATTACATCAAGTCTCTCGGGATGACATCCATTGAACTGCTGCCGATCCACGCCTTCATCAACGACAGCCATCTGCTGGACAAGGGGCTGACAAATTACTGGGGATACAACAGCATTGGATATTTCGCTCCCGATCCGCGCTATGCCTCTGACCGTGCGCAGACGTTACGGGAACTCAAGGAATTGGTCGCGCATGTCCATCAGGCCGGGATGGAAGTGATTCTGGACGTGGTCTACAACCACACAGCGGAGGGCAATGAGCGCGGCCCGACACTCTCATTCAAGGGAATCGATAACGCCAGCTATTACCGGCTGATTCCGGACAATCCTCGCTACTACATCAACGACACTGGGGCGGGGAATACCGTCAACCTGAGCCATCCCCGCGTGATTCAGATGGTGACCGACAGCCTGCGTTATTGGGTCGAAGAGGTGCAGGTGGACGGATTCCGCTTCGACCTGGGAACCATCCTGGCGCGGGAACCGAACGGCTTCGATAATCAAAGCGGCTTCCTGAAGGCATGTAGTCAAGATCCTGTGCTGAACACTGTGAAGCTGATTGCAGAGCCATGGGATTGCGGACCGGGCGGCTATCAGGTTGGAGAATTCCCTCCTGGCTGGGCGGAGTGGAACGATAAATTTCGCGAGGATGTACGCGGTTTTTGGAAGGGAGACGCCACGGCGGCAGCATTGACGCAGCGCTTGTGCGCTTCTGGGACCATCTTCAATCAACAGGGTCGCAGGCCGTGGGCGAGCATTAATTTCATTACTGCCCATGACGGCTTTACGCTTAACGACCTGGTCTCCTACAACGAAAAACACAATGAAGCCAACGGAGAAGGAAACCAGGACGGGAACTCGAACACCGCTTCGTGGAACTGTGGCGTCGAAGGTCCAACCGACAACCCGGAGATTAATCGGCTGAGACGGCGCCAAATGCGAAATATGCTAGCGACGCTGCTGCTATCGCAGGGAACTCCCATGATGGTGGCCGGGGATGAATTTGCCCGAACGCAGGAGGGCAACAACAATGCCTATTGCCAGGATAACGACATCAGCTGGGTCGACTGGACGCTACTGGAGAAAAACAAGGAGCAGGTTGAATTTGTCCGCAAGCTGACGTCATTGCGCCATCGCTATCCCATCCTACGAAGGAATTTGTTCCTGACAGGGGAATACAACGAAGAGCTGGGCGTCAAAGACGTGACCTGGATCAACGCCAATGGCGCCGAAATGGAAAATTCCAACTGGGGCGATAATGGGATGCGCTGTTTTGGGATGTTGATGGATGGCCGTGCCCAGACCAGTGGAATTCATCAGCGTGGGCATGAAGCCACACTATTGATGGTCATCAATGGCCATTTTGACCTGGTGAATTTCACATTGCCGGAGTGCCCCGGCGGTGACACCTGGAGGCTGCTGTTCGACACCAACCTGGAGGGCGCGGCAGCGGAGTCATCGGAGAAGGAGTCCTTCAAAACCGGCGACTCCTATGACGTGACCGCCCGTTCATTGTTGCTGTTTGAATTGCAGCCAGACGAGATGGCGGCGCCTGTCAACCAGGAGAATGATCTGCGCAGAAAAAGTTAGGGGAAGAGCCATGCCTTGCATGGCCCCTCCCCCTAGGCTATTTCCAGTGAATCGGTTATTGCTTACGACCGAGGGCTCAGTTGTCGTCGCAAGCCCTCGTGAAATCCCCTCGCATTTCGTTGCGCGATCGTGCTCGCAACTATTTCTTCTGCAAGGTTTGAATGTAGGCGACCACAGCCGTGATCTGCGCTCCGGTCAGTTTGTCGGAATACGCAGGCATTTTGCCCTTGCCTTCTTTTGTCGCTGCTACCAATTGTGCAGTCGACATTTTCAGCATCTCGGGCGAGCTGAACGAAGGCGTTTTTGTCGCCTTGCCGGCGGGGGTGTTGCCGCTGCCATCCGCGGCATGACACATGGCGCACTTGGCCTTGTAGGTGTCGGCTCCAGGACCTTGGGCGACTAATGTCGTCGCAGAACATGCCATCACGCTAAGGATTGCAATTGCCATTCGAGATTTCATCTTTCAATCTCCATTTTCCGTTCTAGTTCTGCATCCGTGAACCCCGGTCAAAACTCATAGTGCATTCCCATGGTCACGTTATTAGCATGGAAGTTGCGCGGTGAGGTCTCCCCGGCAGGCGATATGGTCAGACCTGTCTGAAGTCCCGCCAGTGAGGGATCGTTGCAGGGAACTACGGTCACCGGAGACCCCGGAGTGGGATTGGAAGTGCTGCAGTACTTTGCCCCGGAAGGACCGCCCTCGCCGTAGCCGTAGTAATTGTATTCCGCATTCCAAATCCAATTCTTACGGACTGCCCAAGCGACTCTCACATAGGGAGATTGATACGAAGAGACCAGTGAGCCGTTCACGTCCCGCGCGTCGTTAAAGAACCGGCTGCCGTTCACCGAGCTGATGGTATAGCCGATGCCGGCATGGATTCGGTCAGTGGGGGACAGACTGAGGGCCACGGATCCGTACTGAGTCGGAGCATCCATGAAGTCCTTGACAGGTCCGAACATATAGTATGTAGCTCCGCGAACTGTCCCGTCGGGGCACGCCGTACCGCTGGGCGTCGCCGCCCCAGGCTGGGTAGGACTGGAGTCCGCAAGGTAACAGATGTTGGTCGAGGAATAGACATCGCTATAGGCGTAATTGAAATCGAACCCATAGTGCACATTCCGCGACACTGTCGCACCTACGCTGAACACCCGGCTGTGGTCGACATGATCCAGCGGTCCGTCTGGGGAGGGCGTACCGGTGTTGTTGGTGTTGTTATGCCGCTCCACGTCGTCAAATGCGCCCGAAAGCGTCGCCCATGGCTTTGGCCTGATGATGGTATGTATTCTGTAGCGCTGCGTTTGCCGCGGAGTGAGCGCGGTGAATGCATTGTCGTTATAGAACAGTCCCAGGCTGCCATTGACGTCCCAATGTTCTGTGGGACGCAGAGCGACGTTAAAGATTCCCCCATTTTCGTGAATGGTGACGGTTCCGTCGTTGGTCGCACCCGGGGCCAAAGGAGCGTTATGAGGAATGCCTTCCGCGATGATGTGCGTTTGGTAACGATACGTGACGGAAAACGTTGCACGGGACAAGCCGTCCCACGTCGCCGTCAGATTGTTGGTCAGGAACTTCTGTCCGAAGAAGCCTGGCTGAGGCGTACCGTTAGGGTTGCCCTCAACAATTACCGGCTTTCCAGGCGTCAGCGGACCCAGGTAGTTGATCGTCTCATCTGGGTTCGGAGGGGTAACCAGCGTGGACCCGGCGGAGATATTCGCAATGCCAGGCTGCTGAACATTGGAGAAGACGATTTGATCGGCAACACTGATCGTTTTTGTCGCGTCCCAATTGACACCGTAATCGACGGCGATGACTTTCCGCTTGGCATTCGCGTTGCCGGTATACGTGATGGAACGAACCGCCCCCGACAGCCCCTTGAAATTCTCGTAGTAGTTGGGAAGGTTCATATTTGCGTCGGTGTATCGAACGTCGCCATTCATCGCGATGTTCGGGATGCTGGAGCTTTGGAATCGGAAGATCTCCGTTGGGTACAGAATGCGGGTCGGTTGGCTGCGCAGATAGCTCGTAGCTACATTGCAGGCCGGGTCGATAATCGGCAGGCCGCCTGGAGTTTGTGCCGGCGAGAGGATCGTGTAGGGTGGACCGGTCATACTGCCGGTATTGCAGCTGATGTTTGGGGTAAGACTGTCCCAGCCGCCCGGAGACACCGGTGTTCCATTCGCTTCCTGTGCGATAAAGCTGGCAGGATTCAACGTGAAAAAGGAATTCTCCTTCAGGTGATCGATCTCCTCTTCAAAGGTCAGCGTGGTTCTCGCCAGGGGTTTCCAGTCGACGCCTCCTATGAAAGTATCGGAGCTGTGGCGCTGATACTGCTCGAGCAGCTGAGTATTCGTGCCGATCGAGGCTGCAAAGTAGGGGCTTGACGCGCCGGGGCTGAGGCTCGGGCCCTCCATTGTGTTCTGGAAATATGCGACGTGGAAGGTGACCTTCGAGATCGGAAAAATAGTGAGATTGGTGTCCGTCAATCTACGCACCGTGTTGAACAGGAACGGGGATTGCCTCACTTGCGGCCACGCCAGTGAGCCGGTGGGCGCATTGGAAGGTCCAATCGGGATTGATTGCCCGGAGGGGATATTCGGGTTTCCTAGCAGATTGTAGTCGAAGTACTGGCGGTGACGGCGGAACGTTCCTGAGAAATGGTAGAGCTTGCCCTTGGAGAAGTTCAGCGAGGCAAGGTCGTTCGGGTTGCCACCAAATCCAGTGCTGAAGGCGGTGAGGGAATCGACCAGGCTATGCTTATTGCTCGGCAGCGCATCCATAGTAAAAGTGCTGCCAAGCACCCGTGGCCCTGACTGCATATTGACCAGCGTGTCGTACATGGCTCCGCTGCCAGTGAGACTGGTCATGTACCCACCCAGATTGATGGATCCATGAAGCGTATACCCGTCAGGTGCAGCCGCCGGTGTGTCCGGCATCGACACGTTGCTGGTCGAAGTCTGGGCGGCGGCGACGCCAGCGGTCATCAGTAGAGCGACGATTCCAGTGCCCGCGGCGACATGCAGGGGCATTGCGGAAGAGAGCTTTGCATAGTACCGCTTGAACAGCCCTTCTATTTTCTTCATTTCAATCCTCACTTTGTAAAGAACGTCAATGCGTCAAAAACCGCGAAATATGCCTCATCACCGAATGAAAGCGGCATTGATGTTGGATCCGTGGATCATGGTGTGACAGCTGGTGCAGGGTGTAAGCTCCTGCGATCCTTTGCCCATTCCGTGGATGGTATCGGCGCTCACGTTGCTATGGCACTGGTTGCACAGCGTATTGATACTGGGCATGTTCAGCAGCCGGGCATTCTGCGAGCCGTGCGGTGTATGGCACGCCAGGCACCCTTCCCCCTTGACCACTGCATGTTCATACACGAAAGGCCCGCGCACATCCGTATGGCACTTAACACAGACCACGTTCTGATCGGCGGTCGTCCTCAATTGCGCGTGTTGGAACGTACCATGCACGTCATGGCAGTCCGTGCACTTGACCACGCCTTCCGGCACCGGGTGGTGGAACGGCATGTTGAAGGCCCCCTTCACGTCGGTGTGGCAACTCATGCAGAGCATTGGCTGCGGCAGTTTCAGCAGGGCTTGTTCGCTTTGCGGCGCGTGAACGCTATGGCAACTGATGCAGCTCAGTCCGGCCTTGGCGTGCGGCGACCGTTCGAAATTCGGGTGTACTCCCGCGTGACAACCCAGGCAGGTTGTGTTCGTCTCCTTCGCGGAGGCCTTACTAGGCAGAAAGATCTTCGTAATGTCTCCACCGCCCTCCACGTGCGCTTGCCCCGGTCCGTGGCAGCTCTCGCAGGTAATCCCCTTGCCGCTATGCGTCAAAGCCAGTTTTGAGTGCGGATTGTTCGCAAAGCTCTTGCCGACCTCGGCATGGCAAGTGAGACACGTATCGGAGCCTACATACCCGGGCGATCCCGCAGTGGCCGATGGGGGAGTTTGTGGTGCGCTGGCTTGTTGGCCGGGTTGACTCGCCGCGCTCGCCAGCCCGGAATTCCAGAGTCCGGGCAGTGCGACCACCAACGCGATACATAGGAGCAATCGTTTCATAGAGCCTCCACGTTAAGGGTTCAGCAATATCTTGACTGGATCTGAGCCAATCCACTCATAGTTCTTAAGCATCCTTCTCTCTCATCCGAATTTAAAATGGGCCCGCAATTCTGGCGGTGATAGGTATCACCGATGATGCATCGCGCGCGAAACGCGTATCCGGACAGGCGAAAGTTCGCTTTGCCCAAGCCGCAGCAGACATGGGTTCTGGACGGGATGGAGCCGATGTTCCGGAGGTCAAAGAAGCAGATGCGTCCGGCGCTCGTGTTCGCGCAAAAGCGAGGCACCGTAGGCTGCATTGTCGTCGGCGGTGCAGACTGCGGCAACGCTCGGGTAGGCGTTCCACCATACGCTCATTACTCGGCACGCCTGGAGCGGCCACGCACTTTGGAATAACCTGAAGGCCTAATTCATAGGTTGCAATCGGCTCGAGATGGGATGAGACGGCTGGCCTCGCGTACAGCTAAGCTGTTCGCAACGCATTCAAGGATGCTCAAAGGAGACCAGCCAGTGAAGAAGGTTAGCAGAGAGTTGCCGAAGATGGAAGCAGGAATCGCCAAACCGGAGATGACCGTGGGCCTTGATCTGGGCGACCGCTACAGCCACTATTGCTTCTTGGATAGCGATGGAGAGGTAGTCGAGGAAGGGCGCGTACAAAGCACCGAGGCCGCGCTGCGGCGGCATTTCGAGGGCGAAGGTTGTCTACGCGTCGCCCTGGAGTGTGGCACGCACTCTCCCTGGGTCAGCCGTTTGTTGAACGCCCTGGGCCATCAGGTCATCGTGGCCAATGCCCGCAAGATTCCCACCATCACCGGCAGCGAATCGAAGAACGACCGGAACGATGCCGAGAAACTGGCCCGCTTTGCCGCCTTCGATCCAAAGCTGCTCTCCCCGCTCGAGCATCGCAGCGAAGAGCGCCAGGTGGATTTGAACCTGATCCATGCGCGTAGCACGTTGGTACGGGCGCGGACGATGATCGTCAACGCGCTGCGTGGTCTGGTCAAGAGCGCCGGAGGCCGTCTGCCCGCCTGCTCGACCGAATCTCTTCCGGCTCGCGCGCTGGCGGCTATACCGCCCGCCCTCAGCGCGGTCGCCACCCCGTTGCTGGAGCAGATCGGGCTGCTCAATGCACAGGTTGATGGCATGGACAAGCAGATTGAAAAGCTTTCTGCCAAGTATCCCGAGATCGTTCTGCTGCGCACCGCGCCCGGCGTGGGACCGATCGTCGCCGCCGCGTATGTGCTGACGCTGGGCGAGCCCGATGCGGCCAGTAACCGTTCCGCCGGAGCGTTTCTCGGTTTGCGTCCCGCGCAGAGCCAATCGGGTGCTGCCGACCCGCAGCGGCGTATCTCCAAGGCCGGCGACAGTTTCCTACGCAGCCTGTTGGTGCAATCGGCGCAATACGTCCTGGGACGCTTCGGTCCCGATTCCGAGCTGCGGCGTTGGGGACTGAAGCTGGCGGCCACGGGCGGCAAGCGGGGCAAAAAGCGAGCCATCATCGCGGTGGCCCGTAAACTGGCGGTCGTGCTGCACGCCCTATGGCGCAGCGGCCAACGCTTCCAACCCTTCCCGCAACAGACGGCGGTAGCGGCATAGGGCCGTGCCTCAACCGCAGCACAACTTGCAAGACCGCAGTGAAGCAGCAAGGTTCTGAACAGATTTCCGAAGCAGAGGTTTTCAACCGAAATGGCAAGCGCCAATCAATCTCGTGTCCGGGTGACTGCGCAAAGCGGCTGGGTCGTCATAGGCCGAGCTCAAGACAGCAGCCCCGATTCATCCCTATCGGGCCCCATCAGGCACCGAGCCCAGAGCGGCTCCAAGCGAGTGCGTATAGAAGCCCGAGATGAAACTTCAAACACGAACGAAAGGCAAGTGCAAAAACAACAGCAACAGCAACAGCAAAAACGCCACTAAGGAAAAAACAAATGCAAAAGCAACGACAAAAACCTTGACACTGCCAGTCGTCTCATAGAAGACCGCTTTGAAGTCCACACCAACTTCACCAACACGGCCTCGCGCGTCTACCGCTTTACGTTGGACGATCTGCTCACCGGCGCTCCCACGCCGGAATGTTCTCTGCCCCCGTTGGACGTTCTGCGGGTACTATTCACAGACCCGGAGCAGCTACAGCCCGAGAAGGCGGACGCCCGCGTTACCGAACACGTTGCCGCTGAGTTTGCCAAGCTCGCTGCCAGTCTTCGTGAGCGCCACGCAGACCCGGAACGCGCCGCCCACTTTCTGATGCGGCTGCTGTTTTGCTTGTTTGCCGACAGCATCGATCTGCTGCCCGATCATTTGTTTCGCCGCATGATTGAAGCCGACCGCAACAAGCCTGCCAGCTTCGTTCGCAAACTGAGCCAGCTTTTCGCCGCCATGTCCACCGAAGGCAGCACCTTTGGCATGGATGACATTCATTGGTTCAACGGCGGTTTATTTGCCGACGATGCCGTCTTCGATCTGACGTCTGCGGACATGGCGACGCTGCAATCCGCCGCGAAGCTCGATTGGTCGAACGTGGAACCAGCCATCTTCGGCACGTTGTTTGAACGCAGCCTTGACCCCGGCAAGCGTTCCCAGCTTGGAGCGCACTACACCAGCAAGGCGGACATTCTGCTGATTGTGGAACCCGTGCTGATGGAGCCGCTGCGCAAGCGCTGGCAGACCGTCAAAGCGGAAGCCACGGCAATTGCGGCGTAGGCCGCCGCTACTCCCAAGGGACAGGCATATAACAAGCTCCGCGCCCAGATGCAGGAAAAGCTATTCGCCTGGGTAGAGGAATTGGCATCCGTTCGCATCCTTGACCCGGCCTGTGGCAGCGGAAATTTTCTCTATCTGGCGCTCAAGCGAATGCTGGATTTATGGCGCGAGGTGCAGGTGTTTTCCGCAGAACACGGCCTGCCCACCATCCTGCCCAAACAGGTGCATCCATCCCAGCTCTACGGTCTGGAAACCAACGTGTACGCGCACGAACTGGCGTCCGTGGTGGTATGGATTGGCTATTTGCAATGGCTAAAAGACAACGGCATCGGCTGGCCCGTGGAACCGATCTTGCGCAAGCTGGACAATATCCAGTACAAGGACGCTATTCTCACCCATGACAGCGAAGGCAAACCCTTGGAACCGGAATGGCCGCAGGCGGACTACATTATCGGCAATCCGCCGTTTCTCGGAGGAAACCGTATACGCCATGAACTTGGAGATTCTTACGTCAGCGCGCTTTTCGAGTTGTATCAGAATCGCGTCCCGCAATTTGCCGATCTGGTCTGCTATTGGTTTGAGAAGGCATATGGGCAAGTCGAGAGCGCGAAATGCAAACGTGTCGGCCTCCTCGCTACTCAAGCAATTCGCGGCGGCGCAAACCGGACGGTGCTAGAGCAGATTGTTGAATGCGGCGGTATCTTCATGGCGTGGAGCGACCGCCCCTGGATTTTGGACGGCGCGGCGGTTCGCGTCTCTATGGTGGGCTTCGATGGCGGTTTGCAGACCGAGCGCACGTTGGATGGGCAACATGTGGAGGTGATCCATGCCGATCTGACCAGCGCG